>CAYSMU010000034.1:0-13336 GCA_964432145.1 uncultured Chloracidobacterium sp. | reverse complement strand
GCGGCCTTCGGGGCCGGTTACGGGTGGTTCGGTCCCCTGCTCGATTGCGTCGAGGAAAGCGGCGATCTCGGTGCGTAGAGGTTCGACATCGTTGATTTCGAGCCGGTTGATCGAAATGCCGGCAAGAGGATGGGCTGCATCCGAATTCAACGAGGTCAGTGACGCAAATTTGCTGGCGTAATCAAGTACGACGTACGCATTGGTTTGGTAGAACCGCGTCTTCCTGATCTTTTCGGTACCAATTCGGGAAGCAGTGATGTTCGCTACCGTACCGTTTTCAAATTCGATTCGAGCATTGGCGGCATCGACCTTGTCCGAAATGACAGGGATCCCAACTGCCCGGATCTCACTAACTTGCGTGTTTGTACCAACGAGCCATTGAACCGCGTCGAGATCATGGATCATAACATCGAGTACAACGTCCACGTCCAGCGACCGATTGGGGAACGGCGAAACGCGGTGGATCTCAAAATACAGCGGAGTGGTTACATTAGGACGCAGTGCGACCATCGCCGGATTGAAGCGCTCCAGTTGACCGACCATGAGTTTCGCACCGGAACGGGCCGCTGAGTCGATCATTCGGTCCGCCTCATCGACCGTCAAGGCTATTGGCTTTTCGACAAGGACGTTAACCCCTTCGTCTAGAAAGGCACACGTAATCTCACAGTGAGTTTCCGTTGGCGTCGCGATCGAAACAGCATCAACCTTGCCGAGAAGTTCACGCCAGTCGGTGCAACTTTCGCAATCATAAGTTCCGGCAATAGCTTCGGCCGTTTCAGCATTGGTGTCGCAAACCGCGACCATCACCACGCGGCCCTCAGCAGCGAACTCGGCGTAGTTGCGGGCATGATGTCGCCCTAGGCTTCCGACCCCGATTGAACCGACACGTAATTTCCCATTCTCGGCCATAATTTGATTGCAGATCGCTTTTCAGCAATACTTTTCATTCTTTACCAATATGTCGGAAATTACAAAGAACGGCGATCTGAGTGCAACTTCGCTTCCGGGATGGGCGTGGAGCGTTGTCGGTATTTTGATGATCATAATGTACTTTTTCGGACTTGGACTGCCGTTCTTCGGGCCTGACGAACCGCGATACGCTCAGGTGGCCCGCGAAATGTTCGAGCGAGGCGATTGGATAACGCCGACTCTTGGTGGCTATCCCTGGTTCGAAAAGCCGGCTCTCCTGTATTGGAGTGAGATCGTGTCCTTCAACGTTTTCGGGGTTAGTGAATTTTCTGCCCGGCTTGGCCCAACATTTTTTGGCCTCGGTACCATCATTAGCCTCTGGATTCTTGGACGACATATTCCAAACGACATAGCCATTTCAAGCACGAGTTTCGCAAGGTGGCTCGCCCTCATCTCCGCTTCAACCCTTGGTATTATCGTCTTCTCACGAGGCGCGAGCTTCGATATTACCCTGACCTTCCCGATGACGGCCGCCATGGTCAGTTTCTTTGTTTATGACAGGTGTTCGCAGATCGGAAAGCTATCCTGGTTTCCGTTGGTAATTTTCTACCTATTCGTGGGCATGGCTATTCTCGCGAAGGGTTTGGTCGGTGTCTTATTGCCTTTCGGGATCGTCGCGTTGTATCAGTTGCTAAGCCGAAGGATGCCGAGTCGTCAATTAATGACGAGTTTGATCTGGGGAACGATCATCGCTGCGGTTGTCGCGTCGACGTGGTATTTGCCGATGAGCCAGCGCCACGGCTGGCAGTTCATCGACGAGTTCTTTATTCAGCACCACTTTCAGCGATTCACCTCAAATAAGTACCAGCACCCGCAGCCGTTCTACTTCTATCTTTGGGTACTGCCATTAATGACGCTGCCGTGGATGCCGTTTTTCCTTGGAGGTATTTGGACGCTGGTTCGAAATGCTCTGGAATACCTCGCAACTCGCAAACGCCCAACGGTTCCGATATCGCCGGTTACCCTTTTCGCATTGTCCTGGCTCATTGTCCCGGTACTGTTCTTCTCTTTTTCAGGCTCTAAGTTGCCAGGATACGTCCTTCCGGCTGTTCCCGCGGCAATAATAATAGCGACTCATCAGATTTTTGAGTTGATAAACCGCAGCAGGCGATGGCGGTTAGGCACATTCGCCGTTGCGGCGGCTGTTCCTGCGACGGTCGTTGTTCTTCTTGCCACGGCCGTTCCTCGTTTCGCCGATGTCGATAGCGTGAAAGGTTTGATACTGTCAGCATCAGAACGCGGCTATGAGAATGAGCGCGTATACGGCCTTCATATGATCTCCCATAGCGCAGAGTATTACGCGGCGGGCCGACTGCTTCGCGATCCTGAAGGAAGACAAAAGAAACTCTATGGCCCATCCGAGGTCTCGGCGGAGATGCAACGAACCGGTGTCAGACGTGCATTAGTCCTCGTACCTATCGAACATCTCAAGCAGCTTATGGACAGCACAGTAGTCAGAAGCGAGGTCATCCGCGACAATACGGAGATCGCGATCGTTGCTGTTTCGCTCAATTAGATATTTTCCTAATCTGCCGACGCACGACGCAACCGGTCCATCAAAGCGGCACCAATGCCAACCTCCGGCACGGGTTGGCAGTAGATCGTCGAGATTTCCCTTCGGTCACATTCACGGAAGAACTCAAAGAGCGACCTGGCGTATTCCTCAACCGACCCATGAACCTTCGAAAATGCAAAGTCTCCGGTCTCGACATTATCAAGAAGGCCAATATAAGCGGAGTTTTTGTAATCCGTGTCGGGGTCGAAGACGTCAGCGATAACTACCAGTGCTCTGGGCGTGTAATGTCGATGCCTAAGGCCGGGGCTTCTCGGAGAGCCAGACTCGTGTGGGCTCATGTCAACAGTTTCCGGTACTACTGCCTGCAATTCGGCTAGTGAGACCGCTCCTTGCCGCAGCAATACTGGGACCTCACCGGAACAGTCAACGACAGTCGATTCCAACCCGATCTCGGTCGGGTCCCCTTGAAGAATACTGTCGATCCGCCCGTCGAGATCCTCGAGGACAGCCTGCCAGGTTGTGGGACTCGGACGGCCCGAGAGATTCGCCGATGGGGCGACCACGGGCGTCGCACAGGCAGACAGAAAATCGTGGGCCGGCCCAAATCTGGGCATCCGCACGCCGATCGTGTCCAACCCAGCTGTAGCGATCAACGGTACGCGATTCGACCGTGGAAGCACGACAGTGAGCGGGCCCGGGAAGAACTTCTCAATGAACGACTCGGCAAAGACGGGTATATGGGTACTCAACTGGCGGATCTGGTCTATGCTTGCTACATGTGCAATGAGAGGGTTATCGGGCGGTCGCCGCTTCGCCTCAAAGATCCTGGCTATTGCAGGAGCGTTGAATACATCGGCCCCGAGTCCGTAGACGGTCTCGGTGGGAAACGCAACGACGCCGCCAGCCTTGATGAATTCAGCAGCCACTAAAGCATCTCGGGTCAGTTCGGTTCGCACCGAGAAAGTTTCACGCAAAGAAACAGATAACGCAAATCCTGCTGACGCATGAACATAGGAAATCAAATAGATTCGTGTATGAGCGCGCGCTTCAACCACATATCTCGCCAACCAAGCTGTTTTGTTGATAGTCGGCAGTGAATAGTTGAAAATTATATTTGTGACAATAGCGGAGAAGTTAAAGGCCTTACCGACAAGCGCCGGGATATACATTCATAAGAACGCGGCTGGTAAGATCATCTACGTCGGTAAGGCGAAGAACCTGCGCAACCGGGTGCGGTCGTACTTCCATGCCAGCCGCAACCATGATCCGAAGACACGGCAACTGGTCAGGTTCATCTCCGATTTTGAGTTTATTGTTGTCGATAACGAGGTCGAGGCTCTGGTACTGGAATCGAATCTGATCAAAAAGCACAAGCCGCGATTCAACGTATTCCTTAAGGACGACAAGTCGTATCCGCACCTCAAACTAACAAACGAGCCATATCCCAAGGTCGTGATTACGCGAAAGATCGTACGTGACGGATCGAGCTATTACGGTCCCTTTCTTCCGGCTGTCATTGCCCGGAACACGCTGAATCTGGTTAACAGGGCATTTCAGCTTCGCACCTGCGAGATTGAGATCGACGGCAAGCTGCCGCGCCCATGTCTGGAGTATCACCTCAAACGCTGTCTCGGCCCGTGTGTAAAAGGCCTGTGCACACAAGAAGAGTATCAGGAGGCGGCGGCCGATGTAAAAATATTGCTCGAGGGAAAGGACAAGGACCTCGCAAGATCGCTCGAACAACGAATGTGGCAGTACGCCGAGGAGAACAAATTCGAGTTGGCGGCAAAATACCGTGATCTGCACCGAACTGTGCTCGCTCTGAGCGAAACGCAAAAGATGGCGACGACCGCTGAACGCGACATTGATATCATCGGTTTCTATCGAGAGAGACAACGACTTGCATTGCAGCTCTTTACGATGCGCGAAGGGCGTATCGTCGGCCGCCGCGAGTTCTTTTGGGAAGACCTGCCTGAGGATGACGGATTTGACGCTTCGGAATTTCTCGGCATCGTGCTGACCCAATATTATTCGACCGATTATGTTCCTCTGGAGATCCATGTCTGTCAGGATTTTGAGGATCGTCCCGTACTTGAGAAGGCTCTCACCGAACGACGCGGCCGACGCGTAAAGATCCTCGATCCAAAACGCGGACGGAACAAACACCTTGTGCAGCTGGTCGAAACTAATGCGAAGATCGCATTCGAACAGCGCTTTCGCGTACTCAAGCCCGATACCGAAAAGGTGCTCGAGGAACTTCAGGAGTTACTTGAGCTTTCATACTTCCCGGAACGCATCGAGTCGTTCGACATCTCGAATATATCGGGCTCAGAGAACGTTGCCGGCATTGTCACCTTCGAAAACGGGAAGCCCGCCCGAGCCCATTACCGTCGGTTTATCATCAAGACGGTCGAGGGAGCCAACGATTTTGCATCGATGAACGAGGCGGTCTTTCGTCGCTACAAACGCTCGCTCGAGGAACAAAAACCGTTGCCTCAACTCGTATTCATCGACGGCGGCAAGGGCCAGCTATCGGCCGCCGCCGCAGCAATGCAATCTCTCGATCTTGAACAGATCATGCTCGTCGGCCTCGTGAAGCCGCCGAGGCAGCACAATCAGATCTCGCATCTGCTCGTTCATGGACGCGAGGATGAGCCGATACCATTCGACCGGAACTCGCTTGCATTCCGGCTGATCCTTCAGATCCGCGAGGAAACGCACAAAACTGCAGTGGAGTTTCACCGGAAGCGCCGCGAAAAACGTGATTTCTCGTCAGAGCTTTCCGAGATCCCGGGTGTCGGCGACAAACGAAAAATGAAATTGCTGCGAGAATTCGGTTCGATCGAACGGATCGCCAAAGCAAGCATCGACGATCTGAAGCCATTCGTCGGCCACAGCGTCGCGGCCGAGATAGCAGGGCATTTCGATCGACAGCGCTCAATAGCGGCGAGCGAGGACGACCCCGCCGCGATTGACAATCTCCGAGAACTCCGTTAGCCTTCCTCTGTTCCTCCACAACTTAACTTACAAGGGCTTTTGGGTAATTTTTACGAAGATGATTTTTCCAATGCTTACAAGATTATTGTCCGCGACCGATGCAGGCGGCAACGCTTTTTTTGTTCTTGGATTTGTCATATACGGGCTCATTCTCGATCCGATGGTAATGAAACCGAACATGAACGAGTTTCCCGGTCTCATGAAGGAAATGCCGAGCTGGATCCCGCTGGTACTCGCGAATATGGTTAGTGCATTCTTCGTTGCGTACATCTTCGATCGGTGGGCGAGCATCCGGACCTTCGTCGGTGGAATGAAGGCGGGGGCTATCATAATGTTTCTCATCGCACTCAGCTTTCAACTAATGTTCATCGCATTTTGGAACCTGACCAAGAACTATATTCCGAACGTAGCTGACGTGATCGGCTCGACAGTACTTGGAGCCATCGGCGGCGGCGTTATCGGGCAGGTCCTCGGGATGATGAACAAGGACGCCTAAGGTTCGTCGCACCGAATCTTCCTTACGCTCCTGAAGAGCTTTTTGAATTCTCGCTCAGGGGTACCGTCATATTCTATATACGGAATAAGAGCGTTCGCACAGTTTGACCAACCGAAGTTCATTACTTCGATCAGGGCGAATTTTATCCGGTCCGACGACTTCAGCTGCTGCTCGTAGATACGGCGAAGGCGTTCCGGATCGGCATTGTTAATTCGCGAGTCTTCGTTGACTCGTCGCCATACGTCAAGGAGTTCGTCGCCGCCCGCGATAAGCGGGTTTGCGTACTTCGTCGTGCAGAGCGGAGCGTCGGTGTATTCGAGCAGCGCCTTCGGTTCCCGGTAGGCCAGCATCGTGGTGCGATTTAGTCGATACACCGCCTCCATCTCACGGAGCTTTGCCTGACGCAGGTCCTCAAAATACTTGACCGGCACGATCTGTAACGCGCGCAGCTCGGCCGTTTTCCGCTTATACGTTGCGTCAAAACCTGCGATATCGAGCTTCGCTATGTCGGCAAATTTCCAGGCAGTTGAATTGAACTCCAGAAGATTAAAGTTGCTGCCGGAGGCAAGCTTTAGCGTGTTTCTCAATTGTCCGAGAGTTGCGGCCTTGGCATCGAATGTGCCACGGTAAGTACAGAGCTCGTCCTGCCATGTAAATGTCCGGGTCTGCGCGGTTGACGTCAAACTCAGAAACAATAGAAATGAGAACGCGATCTTCATACCAAAACCAGCTTGTTTATACTCGATGTCGCCCAAAACATCAAGAATTCGGGCTTCGATGCGAACTTGCGTGGCACAGCGACGAAGCCGTACAAGTCCGTAACCAAAGCCCGAAAGTTTTAAGCCATCCACTAGTTTTTGCGGACATACGTCTTGTGAACCACGACGTCTGACTTGGCGTCGCGTGCCTCGACCATTACGTTATCTTTGTCCTCGCGTGTAATTAGTCGGGCACCCGAGGTAGCCGCCTTTTCTTTAGGCCGGGCTTTCTCGGAATCGTCGATCAGGCCCTTTACGGCCTCGACCCTTACCGGTTCTGCCAGTCGAACTCCGCGCGATTCCGATACGGCCTCGGTTGCGGTGGCCTTCAGGTTCTTTAGCCAGACTTTCTTAAATAGGACGTTGGAAACATAAACGTCTGCACTGTTGATCTTTCCGTTGATCGCAAATGCGTAACCTATGACGTCGGACTTTCCGGCCGAAATACCGCTTAATGCTCGAACATATTCATCTATAGTGGCCACAACCTTCTTGTTCTCAAGACTGAGCTGTAGGCTCGACGACGATGCTCCGTCAGCAACCGATCCGCCAACCGTCCGGCCGAGATTAGACTGGGCCTCGCTTACCTTTGCCCAAACTTCTTGCTGCGACCGCGTCGCATTAGCGGCGATCTTTAGGTCTTTCGTCACGATACGATCATTCGAGCTGGTAAACTTTGTGGACTCTTCGTTACCTCGCTTTTGCCAGCGGCCCGATTCGACGCAAAATGCCTCGATCTTCACGCGGCCTGAGCGCGCCGGAATGATAATGCTTACGGCCAGCACCCGGTCCTGCTTTCCGCCTTTGACAATGTCACCGGACTGGATGAACACGTCGAGTTCTTTCGACAGATTCTCAACCTCGAGTTCATTAACGTTCGAGGTCTCATAAACGACAAACAGCTTTCGCTCCATCGCTTCCTGCAGGGTCATTATGTTGCCCTTGGAGTTCTCGTCCTTTCCGTGGATCAGGAAGATCGTGAGATTTTTGTGCGTGTATGGCTGCGATATCCTATAGGCTCCGCTCTGGGCTGAAACCGCGATCACGCTGGCACACGCCAACATGATTGCGGCAAATATGGTCGTAGTTTTCAAATATTTCATAATGCGCTCCTTTCTAATAGATCTGGAGAGAGCGTCGCCGTTTGACAGATGAACGGCTGGTTATGAAACTTCTTGCACAAAACATTTTCAGTGCCGATTCCAAAGCTCCGGCGGCATATTAAGCACATCAGCTACGGATTAAATCCTTCGACTCCTTCGCGTCCATCGAGCAGGTCGAATGCCCTTTCGATCTGTGAGGCCGCCCCGGAGAGAAGGACAACATCGCCTTCCTTCAGGCGGTGATCAGCTCCCGGGCTTACGATCGTCTCGGAATCACGAACCACCGCTATTACGGTAGCGCCGCTCTTTCCCCGGAGGTCGAGTTCGCCGAGCGTCATGCCGTTAGAACAACACTTCGAGGTGATCTGGACGGTCTCGGTCACCGCCTGCTGAAGAACTTCGTTGAGATTACCTATCTCAGCCGCCGGCATCGACGGCGAGCGGAGCATCTCATAACCCTGCTTTCTGATACGGCCGATCTGGTCCTCGATGGTCGGTCTCGGCAGCCCGAAACGATGAAGCACACGCGAGAATATCTCGATGCTCGTCTCAAACTCCTCAGGGATAACTTCATTGGCGCCAAGGTCGAACAACTCGGTGATCTCCGCGACATAACGAGTTCTGACGATGATATGGAGTTTGTCGTTCAAACGTCTCGCTTGATCGACGGTCCGTCGGGCCGCTTGAGTGTCGGACATAGCCAAAACCAGAACCCATGCGTTGTCTATTCCGGCGTGCACTAACAGTTCCCGGCGGGTCGCGTCGCCATAATTGATCTTTTCGCCTTTCTCTTTTGCTCTTCGGACTACCTCGGCATTCAACTCGAGAACTACATATGGCACGCCGACGCTTCGCAGAACACGGGCCAGGTTTCGGCCATTGAGGCCGTAACCCACGATTATCACGTGCTGCTGGAGCCCGCCGCTCGACGTGACGTGGATCTCGGCGTTCGGATCTTCGACCGTCTCACGAGGTTTGTTGCTTCCGATCCCCTGGACAGCGTAGCCCGCGCGCGGCGCCGCGGCGATGAGAAACGGTGTCGCGATCATCGAAATGATCGAAGCCGCCAGAAATATCTGGTAATCGCTTTCGGGCAGCAATTTCACATTCTGGCCAGCACGAGCCAGTACAAACGAGAATTCGCCGATCTGTGCGAGGCCGAGGGCCGCCATGACCGCAACCCGTTGGGGAAAGCCGAGTATCCGTATGATGCCAAAAACGATCAGAGATTTTCCGATGACCAACGCAACCACGAGCCCAAGTACCCAACCGATACTCTGCATCATTGCCGACAGCGAAAGCAGCATACCGATCGAAACGAAAAACAGGCTGTTAAAAATATCGCGAAACGGAAGTATTTCAGCCGTGACCTGATGACTGTAATCAGAATCGGCGAGGACCATGCCCGCTATGAAAGCTCCCAGTGCGAGCGACAAACCAAAGTGTGATGTCACCCAGGACATACCGAGACACAAAAGCACTACGGTAAGGATAAATGCCTCGGGGCTTCGGAGGCCGCTAACCATTTTGAGGAACTTTGGTAAGACAAACCACGCCGCAAGGACGACTAATATTAATGCGAGCAGCGAACCGCCGAGGCTCAGGACGATCGAGGTAAACGATACGACGTCTTCTCCGGCCAACAGCGGAAGAACCAGCAGCATGAAGACAATGCAAATATCCTGAAATAAGAGTATGCCGACTGCCGCACGGCCGTGCGGGGCGTCAACCTCGTTGCGTTCCACATAACTTTTAAGCACGATCGCCGTGCTCGAAAGAGCTACCAAAAAGCCGAAAAAGATCGCCTGGCCTGCAGGCCGTCCCCAAAAGACTGAGGCACCGACCGTCAGCCCGATAGTGATCAAGACCTGCAATCCGCCGCCTAACAAGACCAGGGTCTTCATTTCTCTAAGGCGTCGAAGCGAAAATTCGAGCCCGATCGTGAAGAGCAAAAGCATGACGCCGATCTCGGCAAGTATCTCGATCGCTTCCAACTCACGGACCATTCTGAGGCCGTACGGCCCGATCGCGATCCCGGTCAACATGAGTCCGACAAGGAGCGGGAGCTTCAATCGCAGGCACAGGTAAGCGACCGGTACCGATACCAGCAATATCAATACAAGGTCCTGGAATAGCTGTGGAGTATGCATTTCCTTTTGATTCTGTTTATTACGGCCCTATCGAACCGATCGTGAGCACACCGAATTTTGCAATTTTCGAAGAATACGGTGACAATTGACGCACAATATCAAAAGACATGGAGGCTACTATATGAAATCCCTGCTCACACTCGGATTGATCTCTTTCGCACTGACTTTCTGCGGGCTGCAGGAAAGGCTTAAGGGACTCGGCGGAAGCTCGACCGGAAATTCTAATTCGGCGAGCACGTCATCAAACTCATCGTCCACGGCCACCTCGGCCCCGCAGGCGATCATCGACGGGGGGACCGAAACAAAATGGAACGAGCAAGGACTCTCATGGAAGCTGCCCGCCGGCTGGAAAAAGATGTCGGCGAGCAAGGAAAGCTTCAATTACGGCTCACCCGATAATGCGTTCCTCCTTGTAAATATCTCGACGCTCGGAGATAACTTTCCGATGGAGATCAGCCTCAAAGCCTACTACGACCAAGCGATGCAGCAGCTCAAGAACGGCAAATACGAGTCGGTCAAAATGGTCGACATCGACGGCATCGTCGGGGTAGAGTTCGTTGAGGCACCGCCCGAGGGGAAGGACGACCCGCGTCGTCACCAGTGGATCGCCTATCGGAAATACCTTGGCCAAACTCAGCAGCTCAACGTCATGACATCGACCAAGGGATCGAATTTCGCTAAGCATTCCGACGACTTTCCGGCCATTCTGTATTCCATGAAGGCGGTTAATTAGTTGTCAAAGATCACGGATCATGCAGCGTCGGGGCGTCCGCATGCGGAATGAAGCAGCGGCGGCACCGTGCCTCGTACTTGTCGGCGGCACCGACCTCGACACGAGCTTCGGATTCGACGGTCCGCTGTGAATAATTAGCCGTTGAGCCGCACTTGACGCAGATGGCGTGAGTTTTCGTGATGAACTCAGCGATCGACAAAAGCTGCGGCATCGGTTCGAACGGCTTTCCCATAAAATCCTGGTCGAGTCCGGCAATGATCACGCGTTTGCCGGATTCTGCCAGGCGATTGACCGCGTCGATTATCTCCATATCAAAGAACTGGGCCTCGTCGATACCGATCACTTCGGTGTCGTCTTTGATGTGCGAGAGCATCTCGGCTGTGGTCGAGACGGGAACCGAAACGTGTTTCTGGCCCGAATGCGACGCGATCTCCTCGATCGAATAACGCTCGTCGATGCCGGGCTTAAAGACCTGCACTCGCTGCCGTGCAATTCGGGCACGATTCAGTCGGCGTATCAGTTCCTCGGACTTGCCCGAGAACATAGAGCCGGCGATCACTTCGATCCAGCCGCTGCCGTTTTGACGCACTTTTCGGCGTTCTTCGGAATTGTCGAACGCAAATTCTTCAACCATATTTCGTAACTCTTATGCGGAGAATCAAGAGATTATCACGCACACGCCCAATTGTCATTCGACGCATAATATCAAAAGAACCGGGCAGAAAGGTGCCCGGCAATGTCCCACATCAGGCCGCCGCTTCGTTACTCGTTTACCGGTCGCCTCTTTATAAGACCCTCAGATCGCTTCCTGTCATTTCCGCGGGCTTTTCGATACCGAGAATACCCAGGATCGTCGGAGCAACATCGGCCAGCGTACCGTTATCGCGAAGATGGACCTCGCCCGCACGAGAGTCGATCAAATGAAAGGGAACACGGTTGGCGGTCGCCGCGTGATTGGGCTCGCCGCTCTCAAAGTGGATCATTTCCTCACACGTGCCGTGGGCTGAGGTCAGAATGACCACACCGCCCGCACTCTCGATCTTTTCGCAAATGCCTCCGATGCATGTATCGATGAATTGTATGGCCCGCCGGGTCTTTTCGATGCTGCCGGTCTCGGCCATGATCGACGCCGCGGGCAGATTAGCGACGAACACGCTCGACGGAGCGGAATCGACTCCGCGAAGCAGTTTGTCCGTTATTTTGAAGCTTTGCGATTCAGGATTATGGTCCGCCGCCGATGCCGGAGTGCCCGGCAGGATCACCTGTTCTTCGAGGTCGGGCGACTCTTCGGCTCCGCCATCAAATATCGCGGTTACATGCGGAAGCCGAGCCGTTTCGGTTATTTTTATGCTCGGTATCTCAAACCTCGAAAGCACTTCCGTCAGCGCATTCTTCTCCGGCTCCTGTCGAAAGGCGGCGGGAAGGTTGAACGCCCGGTCGTATTCCGTCAGGCAAACCGTATCTATGTCCGGCTTGGCCCCGCTGGCTCCCTCGGGCACGCTGAGCGATCGCACGAGCTGACGCATACCGTCCGCACGGTGATTGAAAAAAACGACCAGATCGCCGTTTTGTACCGTCGCGACAGGTTTCTCGGGCCGTTCCTCGATAACGATCGGAGCGATGAATTCGTCGGCGATCCCGCGCAGGAACGAGTTGCGGATCGCGGTGACGGCGTCATCGGCACGTTCGCCCTCGGCGTGTACGAGCATCGTAAAAACGCGTGCCGTCCGTTCCCAACGCTCGCTGCTGTCCATTGCCAGGAAACGGCCGCACAGAGACGCTATTTTACCGACACCGATATCCGCAAGCTTGATCTCAAGCGCCTCGACGTAAACATCCGCGGTTCGCTGCGGCACATCCACACCGTCAAGTATGCAGTGGACAAAAACCTTATTTATACCGTTCTGCTTTGCAAAACGAACGAGTGCGAAAAGGCTCTCGGTCGACGAATGAACGCCTCCGTCACTAACAAGGCCGATCAGATGGACCGCTGAGTTATTCTCACGAGCCCTGGCAAATGCTCGCTTCAGAACGGGATTGTCCATAAACTCGCCCGAAGAGACCGCATCGCGGATCCTCGCCAACTCGGTCTGGGCTACGCGACCCGTTCCGATGTTCAGATGGCCGACATCGGCGTTGCCGGGTTCGTCTGCCGCCCGCCCGACACTCTCACCAGCCGCCGCCAGCGTGGTCATAGGGTATTTGCGGCAGATCTCGTCGTAATTAGGTGTGTGTGCGGTTGCGATCGCGTTCCCTTCGGTCCTCGGGGCGTAGCCCCAACCATCAAGAATAACGAGTGCCACCGGGCGATCGATCTTTGTATGATTTGTATCCATCTAGCGGGTTGAAGACAGGCTTCTTCGAACTATATCGACTTTCAATTATAAACGATTCTCCGGCCGCTCATGAAAAATAATTACGTAACGCTCGGACCCGAGAGCGTAAGATCGCATCACCAGCGCTCCGACTCCCGACTCCCGTTTCCCCTTTTTCCCTTTTTCCCTCTTTCACTTCTCACTCCTCTACTTTTTACTTTTAACTTTTGACTTTTTACTTTTAACTTTTTACTTTCCCCCGTGTCCGCTGTCCGGGTCTTTTCCCACGCGGTAAATGC
>CAYSMU010000033.1:0-13520 GCA_964432145.1 uncultured Chloracidobacterium sp. | reverse complement strand
GTTCTTGCCGAATAGCATGTTTCGAGATTGTAATAAATGCGAAGGATTTTGTCTATTTTTTTCTTTGCGTCGCCCGAAAATGGTGATATTCTTGCAGAACCTTTAAGATCGCATGATTTTGTAGGACGAATTTAATGATAAGACTAACCAACTCGCAGACAGCCGAAACTTAAGTTCACGCACCTTGGTTCGACCGTCTGCCCCGAAAATCAGGAGGCACCAAGATGGTCAACCGAATCGATCAGAATATTTCTCGCGACGCTCGCAACAGGCGAGACAGAAGTAATTTTCCGGCAAAGCCCTCCGCACGTTCTTACAACCAACAACTCAATCGGCTTGATGACATCATCGCGTCGCTCGCGAACGCACCCGAGAATCGACGCGCTCGTCAGGTGACCGAGTGGGAGTTATTGCGTCGTCAGACGCTGCGACAGGCCGCCTGATCTTACAGGCCGGCGCCCTTAATAACGAAGACACGGACCGAATGGGAGGTCCGTGTCTTTTTCTCACCGGGAATATCCTTCACGATTGGCGGGATATTTGTTTTAATTAATAAATGCACGCCGCCAGCTATGAAATGGGTAAGTCTTCGGATCTTGCAGCCCGGTATCGGGAGATCAGGGCCCACACCGAATATCTCTGTGAGCCGCTTGCGACCGAAGATTACATTCCACAACCGATCGTTGACGTATCGCCCGCACGTTGGAATATCGCTCATACGACATGGTTCTTCGAGGAGATGATCCTGAAGAGATTCGTTCCCGGGTATCAGGCCTATGATCCGAATTTCAGCTTTTTCTTCAACAGCTATTACAACACCGTCGGCGAGCGCACGCCGCGCGACAATCGCGGTGCACTGAGTCGGCCAACGGTCGCCGAGGTGTTTGCGTATAGGAAACACATCGACGATAAGATGCTCACGCTGCTGAATGAGACGGATCCGCTAAACTCGACAAATGGTCCGGAATTGAATGATCTCGTTATCCTCGGGCTCAACCACGAACAGCAGCATCAGGAGCTTTTGCTGACCGATCTGAAATACACGTTTAGCGTAAACCCGTTGCTTCCCGCATATCGCGAAGGCTTTGCTCCGGAAGAGGAGGCAGAACCGCTTGCGGCGGCGGGCGGACCGGCGTTCGCAGATCTTGAGGGCGGCATATTCGAGATCGGCTTTGCGGGCGACGGATTTTGCTTCGACAACGAATTATCTCCGCACAAAGTCTATTTGCAAGACTTCTCAATATCGGAACGCCTGGTGACAAATGGAGAATTCCTGGAGTTTGTCGATGACGGCGGCTATCGGGACCATCGGCTATGGTACGCCGAGGGCTGGGATTGGGTAAACCAGAACGGCATCGATTCCCCTCTTTATTGGTACGAACGCGACGGCGAATGGTCCCATTTCACACTCGGCGGACTCAGGCCGCTGCCGCCCGACTCGCCCGTCTGTCACGTTTCGTTCTATGAGGCCGCGGCATTCGCCGAATGGAAGAGCGCTCGTCTGCCCACCGAATTTGAATGGGAAGCCGCTAACGAGAGATTCGCCTGGGGTAAACGCTGGGAATGGACAAATTCGGCGTATTTACCTTATCCCGGATTCAGCAAAGCGGCGGGAGCTGTCGGCGAATATAACGGCAAATTCATGATCAACCAAATGGTGCTCCGCGGCGCATCTATCGCGACGCCGTCGGGCCATAGTAGGCCGACATACAGAAATTTCTTCCATCCGCATTTAAGATGGCAGTTTACTGGAATACGGCTCGCCAGGTCAGAACCACCTGCGTAAGCGGGTGGCACGAACGTAGATTTGAAACGAAGTTCGAAACAACCCTAACGCGATTGCCGCCCGCTGACGCAGGCGGTTCCGACAATATGCACAGCTCTCAGTCACCAGAACTATCCCAATTCGCCGAAGACGTCCTCGCCGGTCTTTCGGCGATGCCTAAGCACCTCTCGTCGAAATACTTTTACGACGACGAGGGCTCGCGGCTGTTTCAGGAGATAATGAAGTTGCCCGAATATTATCTGACCAGTTGTGAGCACGAGATATTTTCGAACCAGGCGGATGATATCTACTCTTCTCTGGCGAATGGCGGATCTCCATTCGATCTGATCGAGCTCGGAGCCGGCGATGGGACCAAGACCGCCGTGCTGATCGATCACTTTCTCAAGGCCGGAGGCGATATTTCATACTCGCCGATCGACATCTCACAGGAAGCTTTGGATGCTTTGACAGCAAGATTCATGGCGGAATTCCCCGATCTGAAAATGGCGGCTCGCAACGGCGACTACTTCAAGATCCTCGATGAACTGAAGACCGGCGGCAGGAGGCGAAAAGTGCTGCTCTTCCTCGGCTCCAACATCGGGAACTTCAGCCGCGAGCAGTCGATCGATTTCTTTTTGTCGCTTAGAGCAGTGATGGACGACGACGACCTTTTGTTCATCGGCTTTGACCTGCAAAAGGATCCGCACGTGATCGCCAACGCCTATGATGACGCGGCCGGTGTCACCGCAAGGTTCAATCTAAATCTGCTGAAGCGGATCAACCGCGAACTCGGCGGCAATTTCGATCTCGACAAGTTCACCCACTACGCCAATTACCGGCCAATAGAGGGCTCGGCCCGCTCGTTCCTTGTCAGTCGCGAACGCCAGTCCGTACGGATCGAAGCACTAGGCCGCGATTTCGAATTCGATCAATGGGAATCCGTCTTTATGGAGATATCGCAAAAGTACAGCCTGCCGATGATCGACGATCTGGCCGCCGAGAGCGGATTTGAGATCAAGCAGAATTTCTTTGACAATAGGCGCTATTATTGCGATTCGCTCTGGCGGCCGGCACGATGAACATCACCATTCTCCGCTTCGACAGTCTCGCGTCAACCAACACGGAGGCAGCCAATCAGGCACGCCAGGGTGCAGACGAAGGCCTGTGTGTCGTCGCAAGGCAGCAGACCGCCGGACGCGGCCGTCACGGGCGGTCCTGGATCTCGGACAAGGACTCAGGGCTTTATTTCAGCGTCGTTCTGCGGCCGCGGTTGGAGGCTCGACACCTGCCGTTGATCACCTTGATGGCGGGCATTGCGGTCTTTGACACGCTAAAGGAATACGCTCTTGAGCCGGACATCAAGTGGGTGAACGACGTGCTCGTCCGCGAGAGAAAGATCGCCGGGATCCTTGCAGAAGCGGTCGAAACACCCGCGGGCCTCGCTGTCATACTCGGCATCGGTATAAACATAACGTCAAAGAATTTTCCCGACGAACTTGCCGACATTGCCACCTCGATCGAATCCGAATCGCCGATGATGGGCGGACTCGGCCCGCGCTCAATTGACGCGGCGGGCCTGGAATCGAAACTCGCGGGATTCATCAGATATTGGTACGACACGCTGACAGGCGAGGACGGCCCCGCAGAGATCATCCGGAATTGGCGATCTCGTTCGTCATATTTTTCGGGCAGACGAGTTCGGGTGACGTTGCCTGACGGGATGATCGACGGAACGACCGACGGCCTCGAACCAAACGGCTCTCTGCGAGTGAAAACTGACGACGGCTCTGTTACCATCGTCCAAGCCGGAGATGTTCAGCGGCTGAGGTCAGAGTGAGGCGCAGACTATCGCATGTCCATCCAGCTATTTACCGTATGCGAATATGGCAAAAACGCTTGACGCGCCCTCTTGCGGACGCCGCCAAAGGCGTGCGTTTCGCGTCCGAAAGATCTGTCGCCGAACTCGATTTTACCTGCAAGAAACATCAGTCGCTGCTGCGTCGGCGACTTGGCGATTCCGATCCGGTCCTGCAGGAGAATAAGATCGCAAATCTCAAGATCGCTTGCCCGGCGATCGACGGCGTTCTGATCCGCCCCGGAGAAACGTTCTCTTTTTGGCGGCTCGTTGGCGAGGCGACAGCTGAAAAGGGCTATCTCGAGGGGATGCAGCTTTCGCGCGGCGAGGTCGTTCGCGGTGTGGGCGGCGGCCTGTGCCAGCTTGCCAATCTCCTTTACTGGATGGCACTGCACACGCCTCTTGAGATCTCGGAGCGACACCACCACAGTTTCGACCCCTTTCCGGACGAAAATCGCGTCCTGCCGTTCGGCTCAGGCGCAGGCGTTTTTTACAACTACATCGACCTGAGGTTCTATAATCCGACCGGGCTTACTTTTCAGATCAACGTCTGGCTCACCGACGAGCACTTGAAAGGCTCGGTCAGATGTGACGGTGAACCCGAATTTTCCTACCACGTTTTCGAGAAAGAGCATCGATTCACGCGTGAAGGCGACCGAACGTTTCGCGAGAACGAGATTTGGCGAGCGGTGATCGATCGCCGTACCGGCAATCATGTAGACGAAGAGATGCTCGTCAAAAACCATGCCGAGGTTAAGTACGAATTGAGTTTTACGGCCGGAGCGTGTAATTTGTAGATACGTTTTATGAGCAACCAGTTTGACCTTGATCCCGATTGGGACTTTGAAGAAGATTTTGACGAAGAGTTGGCCGAGTTTGATGAATTCGACAGCGACCTCGATGATGTCGCTATGCGCACCGCTGTCATGCAAAAGCATGATATGATCGCCCTCCTCTGCATCAAAACAGCCTCAGCCGGAGCGGCGATCTGCCGCGTCGATCCACGTGAGGACCGCCCGGCGGTACAGATCTATGACGATGCCACGGCCGCGGTCGAATGGTTCACCCGCAGCCTCAGAACAAGCAGGAAGAACGGCTGGAACGTGATCTACGACGGCCTTCCTCTGCAAGGCTAGAGCCAAAACCGGAAGCGGTTTTTTTCCGGAATGTTAAGCAAAAGAACTCAGTCGCTGCCGCCTCCCGGTTCTGACATATGCTTCTCGCCGTCGATATCGGAAACACGAACATCAAGCTTTGCGTTTTTGACCACGACACTCTCATTTCAAAGATATCGATCCCGACGGCGCGAGAGCTAAGCACCGAGGGACTAGCATTACTGTTGAGAGACAGACTTACAGCGGACTTCACCCACGCGATCGTAAGTTCTGTGGTTCCCGAGCTGGATGCCGCTTTTCGGATTTATATTCGCTCACATCTGGGAGTCGATCCGCTCTTTGTCCGAAACGATATGGATTTCGGCCTCGAGATCGATTATCGCCCGCTCGAAGACGCCGGTGCGGACCGCCTTGTCAACACATTCGCAGCCGTTGAAAAATATGGGCCGCCGTGCATAGTCTGCAGTTTTGGGACGGCTCTGACGATAGATGTGGTTGACGAGAACAGGGTCTTAATGGGCGGACTGATCGCTCCAGGTATGCGAACCATGGCCGAGGCCCTCGAATTGACCACGTCGAGACTTCCGCGGGTCGAGATCGAAAAGCCATCGAGCGTCGTTCAGAACACCACCGTCCGATGCCTTCAGTCCGGCATTGTCTATGGTTATTTCGGATTGGTCGAGGGCCTGCTGACCCGGCTCAAAAATGAAATTGGCGATGACCCTAAGGTCATCGCCACAGGCGGATCGGCCGCGATGGTAGCAGAAAATTCCGGCCTTATCGATATAGTTGATCCCGACCTGATGGTCGAAGGACTGCTCCGCCTGCATCAAAGGATCACTGGCCGGTAAATCCGGCAAGCGGATTCGCGTAAAACGCGTCTGATCTCCATGTGGCCGAGTTCCATTTGTCTTTTTCTCCCATTACCTTCACCGGGATTATGACCTTAGCTTCGTGGAATTTATTTCCTGACGCAAAGCCGTTATCCGCAAGATTGCCGCCCGTTACCGTAAACGCCGCCTCGCGGATCTGCACACCTTTGTGGAAGACTTTGACGGTGTAATTACCATCCATGTCGTTCATGAATCGTGCCTGTTTGAACATATTCCGACCGGTAGGCGTTGCCGCGTATTTGAATTTGTACCATTCGAAGTCAAACAGTTCCCAACGATGAGTTTCCTTATTCTCGAGGCTGTTCGGATATCGTTGCTGAACTGATGAAGCCGCTCCCATATCATCGGTCGTAGCGATCTGCTCCCCGTTGTAAAAAAGCCGTCCTTCCAGATCGTCAAGCCTGGTCTCACCCTTGATCCAAATACTGACGGTCGGCGGCGGAGCATTCTTATCCTTCCAGTTTAGCCAAACATACCCGATCGGTAGATTCCAGTCCTGATCGACATAGAAATCATACTGATTCTTGAACATCGCAATGTTCGGGCCGGTCTTGAATTTGCCGACCTTGAACTTACCCTCAAAGAGTACGCTGTTATCACGCGTGTCGGAGATCTTCACACCAAAGAGGCCGGTCGCGATAGTAGATTTCCCCTCGAACCTGTTTGGTCCCCGGTCCGAGTTAATGTCTATAGTCTTTTCGACCGAGTTAGACATATTTGTGCTCAGCGTCTCGCTAAACCATGATTTGCCGTCCGGAGTGAAATACTCGGCCACCAATCTCAGCTTTGTCGCACCGGTGTAGCGAACCTTGAACTTCACCTGAGGGATCCAGCTAGTGTAATTTGACTCGCCCGGCATCTTCCAGTAACGGGCTTCGGTGTCGCACCGAACGTCGAGGGTCGTCTTGAGAAAAAGCGGAGTTTCACTGCCGGACGGCGGTTGCGCCGTCCCGGCACCTCCGTTGCTGTTCCCGCTGTTAGCCGGCACCTTTGCCGGGCCAAGGACCGGTGACGAAGATGGTGATGGAGTGGCTTTTGGCCCCAGGCCTGGCAATTTCAAGGTGATCTGCGCGGAGGCAGGAATGCACAGAAACATGCCTGCGCAGATAGTTGCGATTATCGATCTTTTCATTACGCGTCTTTCCTCGGTTGAGATTGATAGGTAAAGCTAGCCTATGATAGACGCCGCCGATAGCAGATCGGTCGCACTTATTTTAGGAGAAAGTTGCAAGAAATTTTGGCTTTCGCCGCGCTTTTGTCGCCTGTTCGAACGAATACGCGAGTTTGATCAACGTACCCTCTGAATAAGCCTTACCAAACAACGAGATCCCGACCGGAAGTTCCTTGATGAATCCGGCCGGTACCGTAATATTCGGATACCCTGCGACGGCCGCGAGCGACGAACTGCCGACATAGCCGCTAAAGCAATCGCCATTAATATTGTCGATAAGCCAGGACGGAGCATTCGCCGGAGCGAGGATCGCATCCAGCCTGTTCGCATCGACGACTTTGTCAATACCGTCGACGCGTGCGTACTTACGACAGGTTTCAACGGCATCGAGGTACTCTTTAGTCTTGAGATCACCCTTTTTTACTGTCATTTCAAAGATCGCCTGTTTGAAGTACGGCATTTCGCGCGCAGCGTAGTCCTGATTGAATTTGATCAACTGTTCGAAAGTCGTGTATCGGGCACCGCGTCCGCGAAGGTAACGTTCGAGGCCGTCCTTAAACTCATACTGGAGCACAAGAAACTCGGCATCGCCAAACTTCTCGAGGTCGGGAAACTTAACGTCAATGGCCTCAGCCCCGGACCTCTTCATCACGTCGATCGCCTGATCAAGTACCGAATCGACAGCAGGATTCTTGCCCCAGTAATTTCGAGCGACACCTATCCGCGCTCCGCGAAGTCCTTCGGCACGAAGAAAGTTCGTAAAGTCTACGCGTTCTCGTTTGATCCCGGCCATTGCCGGATCGCTGCCGTCCTGCACGGCGAGTACATTCATCATCAACGCCGTGTCCGTCACGGTCCGGGTCATTGGGCCGGCGGTATCCTGAGAGATCGCTATCGGGATGATGCCGCTTCGCGATACGAGGCCGATGGTCGGTTTTAGCCCGACCAGGCCACAGATCGACGAGGGGCAAACTATCGATCCATCGGTCTCGGTTCCGACACCTATGGCCGCGAGGCTTGCCGCGACCGCCGCTCCGGTACCCGATGACGAGCCGCATGGATTCCGATCGAGAATGTAAGGATTTCGCGTCTGGCCGCCTCGTCCCGACCAACCACTGATCGACGCGGTGTCGCGAAAGTTCGCCCATTCGCTGAGGTTTGTTTTACCCAGGATGACCGCTCCGGCCTCGCGCAGCCGCGCGGCAATAAATGCGTCTTGCTGAGGCACCGGAGCGTCGACAAGGGAGAGGCTGCCGGCGCTTGTCTTCATCCTATCCGCCGTGTCGATATTGTCCTTTATCACAACAGGAA
The DNA here is from genome assembly GCA_964432145.1 of uncultured Chloracidobacterium sp. Taxonomy (GTDB): domain Bacteria; phylum Acidobacteriota; class Blastocatellia; order Pyrinomonadales; family Pyrinomonadaceae; genus OLB17. The sequence goes on along the minus strand of CAYSMU010000033.1, from coordinate 5,410 downwards.
CACCATGCAGCGGTCCGCGAAGCTTACCCGCACGCCGTTCCCGATCCATTTGCGTCGCGATCGCGACAGCGTCCGGATTCAACTCGATCATAGAGTTGATCTTCTTATCGAGCGAGGCGATCCTCGCCAAGTACCCGCGCGTGATGGATACCGCAGTCGACTGCCCCGATGACATCGCGGCGGACAGGTCCGCTGCGGTAGCCTCCTCGAGGCGGATCTCCGGCAGCTCCGCCGCGATCCCCATTCTCGAACCTACCGCTATGCCGGCTGCTGTCATCGCCGACGATCGAAGGAATTCTCTTCTTTCCATTTTTTCTCTCCGTTTTTTCGGATTATACCAATGTTCGGGACGATATCCCGACCGTGTGCATTAGGAAAATCGGCTATAATCATTCTCAATGGATCCGCGAAAGTCCGAGATATCTCCGCCGAAACTCATTACCGCGCTTCGCGGAGTCAACCTTTTGCCGGTGATCGTCTTTTTGCCGACGCGCCGCCGGTGTGACGAGGCTGCGTCGGAAGTTGCGGCCGACAAATCCCAGCGGCTTGATCCGGAAAGGCATAAGATCCGGCAGCAGATATTTAATGATTTCGCCGCCGAATTTCCCGAGGTACTTGACCACAAGCACGCCAAGGTCATCGTTCATGCCGGGGTCGCCGCACATCATGCAGGGCATATTCCCTCGTGGAAATTACTTATTGAGAGGATGATGTCCGCGGGTCTGCTCAATGCTCTCTTCGCAACCTCCACCGTCGCGGCCGGAGTCGATTTTCCTGCCAGAACGGTCGTTATAAGTAATGCGGACACACGCGGAAATGACGGTTGGCGGCCGCTGGCCGCGAGCGAATTACAGCAGATGACCGGCCGCGCGGGCCGACGCGGACGCGATAACGTCGGCTTTGTGATCCTCGCTCCCGGGCAATTCCAAAATCCAAAAAAGATCGCCGAACTTCTCAAGGCACCGCCTGATCCACTCGAGAGCCGATTTCGGGCGACGTATATAAGCCTTCTGAATTTGCTTGACGCGTTCGGCAGCCTGGAGCAGGTCCGCGAGATCGCCGAGAAGAGCTTTGCGTTCCGTGAGAAACGAAATGCCGCAAAATCCGACGACATCGGTGACCGTATCTGGCAGCCGTTCGAGGACCGTGCGCGTGTTCTGGATCATTTTGGGTATCTCGACCGTGATGCAGAAAAGGTAACCGAATCCGGCAAGTGGCTCGCCGACCTTCGTATTGACCGGCCGCTCCTTGTCGGTGAGGCTCTCAAACGCGGCTCATTCGACGCTCTGACGATCGCGGAGGCAGCGGGCCTGATGGCATCGGTCGCCGCCGATGCCGAACGAAGCTACGGCGAGATGCGTGCCTCGCGAAGGATGACCGACATCCTCACCGATTTCGAAGACATCGTCGTCGCCGTTTCGAACGTCGAGTGGAAGAACGGCGTTGAGCCCGCCGAAGAGATCAATTACAGCGCCGCCGCGGCCGCCGAGCGTTGGACCGCAGGCATGGAGTGGGATGAACTAGTTGACCGTACAAAGGCCGAGGAGGGCGACCTGGTTCGGCTGCTATCCCGTACAGGCGAGGCATTGCGCCAGCTTGCTAATTTGCGGGCCTCTAACCCTGCCGCCGCCGCAATTGCGTATGATGCGGCCGAGGCGATACTTCGTGAACCTGTACGATGACCGTCCGATTCGGTATATTTCCTTTATAGACAGACATTTAGAAATGCCCTTTCGGAATCGCCCAACTTGATTTTTCTGCCTGCCGGACAGAAACTAAGATCGAATGAACCTTCAATTGCTCAAACTTTCCTTCGTCGGCATCGCTGTCGGAGCCGCGGTCGGGATCGGTTTGTTCACTTTTGTTTATGCCAAGGGCTATTCGTATATGAGCAACGAACCGCTGGCGTGCGCCAATTGCCATGTGATGAACGAGCAGTACGCGGGCTGGCAGAAATCGAGTCATAAAGGCGTCGCCACTTGTAACGATTGTCATACGCCCCATGACATCGTCGGCAAATATGTTACAAAAGCCTCGAACGGTTTTTGGCACTCTTATTATTTTACGTTCAATAACTTTCACGAACCGATCCAAATATCGGGGCGGAATCTAAAGATAACTGAGGCTTCTTGCCGTTATTGTCACGAAGATCTTACCTCGTCGATCACGGCTCATGCAGCGGGTCGCGACGAAGAGATCTCATGTATCCGCTGTCATAGGTCAGTTGGACATATGCATTGAGGACCGTTATGGAAAACGAAAAAGCTGACACATCAACAACCTCGAAACCGGCACGCACATACAGCTTTAAGCTGCTCGCACTGGTCGCTTTCATCGCGGCGATCGTCGCGATCCTCGGCGGAGCTTTGCTGACCAACATTTTCGAACGCAAACAGGAAGGCAAGAATCCTTTCTTCCGCGTGGTAGAACTTACCGATGACACTGTCGATCCGGAGATCTGGGGCAAGAACTTCCCGCTCCAGTACGACGGCTATAAGCGAACTGTCGATCAGGTTCGAACCCGCTACGGCGGCAGTGAAGCCGTTCACAAAACACCCAAGGACAAAGACCCTCGTTCGGTCGTGGCACAATCGCGGCTGGAGGAAGACCCGCGGCTCAAAACGATGTGGGACGGCTACGCATTTGCGGTCGATTTTAGAGAAGAACGCGGCCATGCCTTCATGCTCGATGACCAGACATTCACCGAACGTCAGGATGTGGTCAAACAACCCGGAAGCTGCATAAATTGTCACGCGTCAGCCTATTCGGCGTATAAAAAACTCGGCGGCGGCGATATTTTCAAAGGGTTTGACGCCCTCAACGCAATGCCCTATTTTGAAGCCCGTAACGAGGTTTCACATCCTGTCTCCTGCATAGACTGTCACGATCCGCTGACGATGGCCCTGCGTATATCACGGCCTGCGTTCATGACGGGGATAAAAGCCTTTAAGGCCTCACAGGGAGTTCAGAATTTCGAGGTCAACCGCGACGCGACGCGTCAGGAAATGCGCAGTTTTGTCTGCGGCCAGTGCCATGTCGAGTATTACTTCAAGGGGCCGGAAAAGACGCTCACGTATCCGTGGGAAAAGGGGCTCAAGATCGAGAACATGGTCGCCTATTATGACGAGGTCAAGCACAAGGATTGGGTACATAAACGGACCGGTGCTGAGGTCCTAAAAGCCCAACATCCCGAGTTCGAGATGTTTAATCAGGGTATCCACTTCCGGGCCGGCGTCGCCTGCGCCGATTGTCATATGCCTTATAAACGTGAAGGCGCAATGAAGATCAGCGACCACCACGTTCGCAGTCCGCTTCTCAACATAAATCAGTCATGTCAGACGTGCCACAAGGCTGACGAGAGCGAGCTGAAGTTCCGTGCGGAAACGATCCAGACACGCACATTCGAAATGAGGAACCTGGCGATGGACGCTCTGATGGACCTCATCAACGAACTTGAAAAGGCGAAGATCGCCGGCCGGCCGGATGCCGAACTCGCCGAAGCTCGGGGGTTTCAGCGTAAGGCCCAGTTTTATCTTGATTTTGTCGAGGCCGAAAATTCAATGGGCTTTCACGCCCCGGGCGAGGCGGTCAGAATACTGGGCGAGTCGATCAATTTCACACGGATGGGTTTGATGTCGCTGTCGGGAGTGAAACCGGCTCACGGCCCCTTCGCCGTGCAGCCCGAGAAGAAGGGTTAACCGCGGGATTTCGTCAAGTTAGATCTTAAGCAGCATTTCTTGCTGTTCGAGGCGCTCCGTGAAGCCTCTCCCGACAAAAAAGCCGATCGCTTCCGTGAGGGAGCGGTCGATATTGATGATCTGTGGCGAGTAGCCGGGCGCGGTCGAGCGGATAATTTCACTCAAAAGCAGACTACCGATCCCTTGCCGTCGACGATCACGGCGGACGGCCAATTGGGCGACCCGCCCAAAGGTCTTCGAGAATACGGCATACCCAACGCAGGTTTCGCCGTCAAAGGCCCCGATGAAATTCTTTAGTTTCAGGCTTCTGGTGACTGCATCGATCGAGTTCTGCCATGACGGGCTTGCATCCCAAAATGTTCGAAGCGATCCCCAATCCGGCCGTTCGATCGGGCGGATCTCGATGCCGCTCGGCGGATCCCGCCGCGGAGGGATCTCAGCGTCGCACTGCAGCATAAGAAGTCGCCGCACGGTATCGAAACCTAACTTCTCATAAAGGCGGATCGCTCCCGTATTGGTGTTGATCACCTCGAGAAGACATTGCACGATGCCCTCTGCCTTGAATCGCGGCAGCATCATCTCAAACATCGCCTCGCTCAGGCCCCTGCGGCGCTCAGCCGGAATAACGCCAGTCCCCGCATCATAGACGGTCTCATTCCCGTCCCATTGGCCGAAACCATTCAGAGAAAAGCCGGCAAGACGGCCGCCGACAAAACATCCGGCCGTTCGATCGAGGTCGACCCCGTTCAGGTTAATATGATTGCGAAACTGGGTCTCGGTCAAAGCGAACGGAAATACATAATCCGAAAACGCCTCAGTGAAGGTTTCGAATAGGTTGCTAAAATCGGCTTCGCTCAAGAACCGGCATTCCGGCGAGGCGGTTTCGTTTCGGGTTCCCATTTGTTAAAATGATTTACGGCTAGGCGGCGTAACTAGCCAATTTAATTAAGGTTTTACAAAAATGCAAGTTCTGCTGGCTGATGAATACGGATTTTGTTTCGGTGTCGAACGTGCGGTCGAGATGGTCGAGGAGGCCGTCGCTGCCGGCGAAACGGTCAGGAGTCTCGGGCCGCTCATCCATAACAAGCAGGAAATGCAGCGTCTCGCACACGAGGGCGTGACCGCTATAGAGTCGCCGGTACAGATCACGCGCGGCGAAACTGCCGTTATCCGTGCCCACGGCGTAACGCCCGAAGTGCAGAAGGAACTGGAAGAAAAGGCCTCCAAAGTCGTGGATGCGACGTGTCCCTTCGTCACCCGCGTGCAAAAGCTTGCCGCTCGTGCCGCGGCCGCCGACAGGCATGTTGTTATCGTTGGAGCCCCTGACCATCCTGAAATGATCGGTGTCAAGGGCTATGCTCCCGACCATGCTTTCATTATCCGCGATGAGTCCGAGATCGACACGCTTCCCCGGTTGCGGAGGCCGTTAGTCGTCTCCCAAACGACGATCAAATCAAAGACTTTCTTTGACACGGCCGAGGCTGTTAAGTCAAAGACAGACGACGACGTCGAGATCGTCAATACGATCTGCTCGGCGACACGCGACCGTCAAGAGGCGGCCCGTGCTCTCGCCGGCATGGTCGACGCCTTTTACATAATAGGCGGCCGCCATTCGTCGAACAGCGTCAAGCTCCTCGGTGTTTGCAAAGAACAATGTGAAAAGAGCTTTTTGATCGAGACCGAGGCAGAGATAAACGACAATGACCTTATCG
>CAYSMU010000032.1:0-13583 GCA_964432145.1 uncultured Chloracidobacterium sp. | reverse complement strand
CTGCGGTCAAATGTTTGCCACTGTGCTCTACACGCTTTTCTTCCGTTCATATAATACAAACTGAGATTAGACGGCCCTTTCCACAAAATCGGCCAAGGAACCACGAGATCGGAATTCCCAGACTCGAAGCGGGCCTCGTCGCGGCGATCATGAGTTTTGTATTGACACGAGAAAAACTTAGGCATATATTGGGCTTAATGATAAGGCGTTTCATTTTGTTTTTGGCATTGCTGAGCGTGACGGGCGGGATCGTTTCCGGCACTCCTCTTCATTCGACCAATGACAAGATGATGAAGTGCTGCAAGAAAGCAAAGAGCGGCGATCATTCACGTCAGGCTCAAGCAACGAGGCTTTGCTGCGGCCTCAACTGTTCTGAATCTTCTCCTACATCTGTCGCGGCGTCTGTGAATTTGGCTCCGGCGAGTATTTCGGTCCGTGAGTCCGTGGCGTCGATGATCGCCACCCTTTTAGACCGGCCTGAATTTCAGCCAAATGTTTCACTCGAACAACTACGGCCTAAATTCGCTCCAACCTCAACACCCAAATTCGTCCAACATAGTTCATTCCTGATCTAACTTCGGGGAGGAGTGCGCCTTTTTTCAGGGGCTGCATTTTCGCTTTCGCTGGTAGTTCGCGCATTTTTGCGCGTCCACTTCCAAAGAGAACTTTTATCAATTGTTTAACCCAAGGAGAATAAAGATGAATAAGAGATCAGTTCGTTTCACCGCTTCGATCCTGATGATCGCAGGTTCCATTTTTGGTACTGCCTGCGGTTCAAGTTCGACCAATACCGGTGGAGTCGCGGCCGGTAAGACGATCCGGTCCGCACCCGCGGGCAATAACCTGACGGCAACTCTGGCAAGCGCCGACGGGGTCTTGAAGAAAGGAAAACAGGATTTTACCCTAACGTTCACTGACGCCTCAGGCAAACCGGTCGATGTCGGTTCAGTTGCTCTTAACTACCGCATGGCCGCTATGGGCAGCATGGCAGAAATGAATAACGGAGCCACATTCACAACGACCGGCACCCCGGGAGTTTATGCGGGAAAGGTTGATATCGAGATGGTGGGCGAATGGCAGGCACAGGTCACTTACGAAGGCCCTGCCGGCAAAGGTTCGTTCTCATTCCCGGTCAACGCAAAGTAAAGCGTTATGATCCACAGATTGATCGAGTGGTCGCTGAATAACCGCGGTATCGTGATCGTCCTTTATCTGGGCATCGCGGCCGCAGGCTATTGGGCGCTGCTGCGGACGCCGATAGACGCGATCCCCGACCTCTCGGACAATCAAGTCATAGTCTTTACGGACTGGACTGGCCGCTCGCCGCAGGAGGTTGAGGATCAGGTCACCTATCCGCTCGTAACCAATCTGCAGGGTCTGCCGGGCGTAAGGACCGTGCGTGCAAATTCGGCATTCAGTTTCTCGATGATCAACATCATCTTTGAGGACAATGTCGATCTTTACTGGGCACGCACCCGCGTTCTCGAAAGGCTCAATCTCGTCACAAAACAACTACCGGATGGCGTCATTCCGACACTTGGGCCGGACGCGACGGGCGTCGGCCAGATCTTTTGGTACACGCTCGAATCAGACTCGATGAGCCTGCGTGACCTGCGCTCGGTTCAGGATTGGTTCGTACGATATCAGCTCAATTCCGTGGCCGGCGTCGCGGAAGTAGCGTCGGTCGGTGGTTATGTTCAGCAGTATCAGGTCGATGTTGATCCAAACAAACTGCGAGGCGTCAACATCCCGCTTTCAACGGTCGTCGAGGCGGTTCAACGATCCAATAACAATGTGGGCGGCAACGTCGTTGAGCAGGGCGGCCAATGGGCGGTCGTCCGCGGCATCGGCCTCATCGAGTCGGTCGATGACGTTGGCAACGTCGTCATCGGCTCCGCGAACGGCACGCCGATCTACGTCAAAAATGTTGCCGATGTCAAACTCGGCAGCGCTTTCCGCACGGGAACGCTGGACAAGAACGGCGTTGAGGCGGTCGGCGGAGTGGTCATCGCCCGCTACGGCGTGAACACGCTTGAGGTGATCGACTCGGTCAAGCAGAAGATCGAGGCTCTCCAGGCAGGGCTGCCGCCCGGTGTGCGGGTCGTACCGTTCTATGACCGGACCCAACTTATCAATAGGGCGACCGACACCCTCAAAACGTCGCTCATCGAGGAACTGCTGCTGGTAACCCTTGCTCACATCATTTTCCTCGCACATTTTCGCTCGATCCTGATCGTAACGATCCCGCTGCCGCTCGCGGTCTTGATGTCATTCCTGTTCATGTATTTTATGGGCATCAGCTCAAATCTGATGTCGCTCGCCGGTATCGCTATCGCGATCGGCGTGCTGGTCGATGCCGGAATTGTCGTCACCGAAAACGCCTTTCGCTATGTCGAACTGCGCAACATCGACACGAAAGACAGAAGAGCCGTCTTTGACATCGTGCTCGAGTCGACCAAGCTCGTGGGCCGGCCTGTGTTCTTTTCGATGGCGATCATCATCCTCGCCTTTGTGCCGGTCTTTGCCCTGATCGGACAGGAAGGCAAGCTGTTTCACCCCCTCGCGTTCACCAAGACGTTCGCGATGGCGGGTGCGACCATTCTCGCTGTCACGCTCGTTCCTGTGCTCTGCACGTATCTCATCGGCGGCAAGGTCCATTCGGAAATGCACAATCCGGTCATGCGTTTTTTGCGCCGACTGTATGAACCGACGCTTAATTTCGCCCTGAAACATCGGATTATCGCCGCAGCCACGGCCATCACTTTGTTCCTCGGAGCGATCTTTTTGGCGGCTGGCATCGGCAGCGAATTTATGCCGCCTCTTAACGAAGGGGATGTGATGTTCATGCCGGTCACCGATCCGGCGATCTCGATAGACGAGGCGACTCGTATCATGAGCCGTCAGGACGAACTGCTCAAGTCGTTCCCCGAGGTCGAATGGGCCGTCGGCAAGGCCGGACGAGCCGAAACATCGACCGATCCCTCGCCGATCAACATGAATGAGACCATCATTCATCTGAAACCCGAAAGTGAGTGGCGATCGGGAATGACCCGCGAAAAACTGATCGGCGAGATGGATGACAAGCTCCGCATGCCGGGCGTTACCAACATCTGGACGCAGCCGATCATAAATCGAATCGAGATGCTCGCGACCGGCATCCGTACTCAGGTCGGCGTTAAGATATTCGGCAATGACCTAAAGGAACTCGAAATGCTCTCGCGGCAGGTCGCCGACGCGGTCAAGAAAATTCCCGGTGCCGTCGACGTCTATCCCGAGCAGATCGGCGGTTCGCCCTATGTCGATATCAAGATCGACCGACCGGCGGCCGCCCGCTATGGCATCGACGTATCCGTCATCCAGGAGACGATCGAGAAAGGCATAGGCGAAACCAATCTCTCGGTCACGGTCGAGGGTAGGCGGCGATTTCCCGTCCGTGTGCGCTACGCTCCGCAATTTCGAGGTACGCCTGAAGCTATCGGACAGATCCCGATCGCCACGGCCAGCGGTGCGACGGTCCCGCTTTCACAGGTGGCCCGGATCAACTCGGTCGAGGGAGCGACGATGATCCAAAGCGAGAACGGCCTGCTGCGCGGCACTGTGCTGCTCAATGTCCGCGACCGGGACGTCGGCAGCTTTGTCGAAGAAGCGAAAAAGGCGGTCGCCGGCAATATCCAGCTTCCGGCCGGCTATTACATCGCATGGAGCGGCCAATATGAGAATCAACAGCGTGCCAAGAGCCGGCTTCTTATCGTAGTGCCGATCGTACTCCTTGTTATTTTTGGGTTGCTTTATTTGACCTATCGCTCAGCGATCGAGGCCGCCCACGTGCTGATGGCCGTACCATTTGCCCTGACTGGCGGCGTTTATCTCGTATGGCTGCTCGGGTACAACTTCTCGGTCGCGGTTTGGGTCGGTTTTATCGCGTTGTTCGGCACGGCAGTGCAGACGGCGGTCGTGATGGTCATTTATCTCGAGGAGGCCGTCGAAAAGAAGAAACTCGAACTGGGCGCAGATTACAAGGCCCGCGACCTGATGGACGCCGTCATCGAGGGAGCTCTGCTGCGGCTGCGGCCAAAGGTGATGACGGTCTCGACGGTCGTAGCCGGCCTGCTGCCGATCATGTGGAGCACGAGCGCCGGTTCCGAGGTGATGAAACCCCTCGCCGCTCCCGTTTTGGGCGGCATGGTCTCGAGCCTGCTGCATGTGCTGATCATTACCCCTGTAATTTTCTACTGGCTTAGGGAAAGGGAGTTAAAAAAAGAGGACTAATGAACAAATTGAATAAATTCTTATTAATGGTATCTCTGGCACTGCTATTAGCCGCCGCGGCGGGTTCAGCGAACGCGCAAACCAAAAGATCGTCTAAGCCAAAAACCCAAAGTGCGCGGGTCATCATAAACGAACGTGGTTATGAGCCGGTGAGTATCAATTTGCGCCGTGGCGTCCCGGCCAGGGTCACGTTCCTACGGGTGACGGAGGCAACTTGTGCTACTGAGATCGTCATCCCGGCACACAATATCAATCGTCCGCTTCCGATCAATCAACCGGTCACCGTGAGCTTTACGCCGAAGCGATCCGGAGAGATCAACTTCACCTGTGGGATGAATATGATGCGCGGAAAGATGATCGTCCGCTGAGCTGCAGATGTCGCCTATACAAAAACAATTGGTCCTTTTCGTTCTGATCCTCGGGGTCGGTGCGGCTGTCGCGCATTCGCAATCGCCGAGTCCTTCACCGATCGTAAAGAGTTCAGCACGATTCTTCGATCAAACGGCCGGCATGACCGCGGACGCCGCAGTCGCGTCAGCACTCCAGAATAACGGTGATCTGCTGGCTATAGGAAAGGAAGTGGATTCCGCACGTGCCATGGTCAGGCAGGCAGGCTTGAGGCCAAATCCCAAGGTAAGCGTCTCGGGAGCGAATCAGCTTAGCGGCCCTGACAACAATCAGATGGCAGAGTTCATGCTGCCTCTTGAACTCGGGGGACGCCGCTCGGCTCGTATTGCTGTTGCCCAACGCGAGTTGGAGGTCCGCGAGTTTGCCTTCGCCAATCAGGAGCGCCTTCTCGCGGCCGAGGTGAGGGTTCGATTTGGCGAGACTCTAGCGGCGATCGCGAAACTCGATGTTGCGGAGTCGACACTTTCCGCTGCGCTCGGGGCATATGAACTGGTCGCGGCACGCGTCAGCGAAGGCAAGATCGCCCCTCTTGAACAAAATGTTTTCCTTGTTGAGGTCAATCGGCTCCGCTCGATCCGTGAAGCATCGGAGGCAAAAGCCGACCTCTCGATGCTGGAACTTAAGAATCTGATAGGCCTCAAACCTGAGGACCCTCTGCGGATCCGCGGAAGCTTTGTCGGCCTGATCGGCCCGGTACCTACCGTAGCCGAACTGACGATCGCCGCCTTACGAGATCGTCCGGATCTCAACGGCGCAAGAGCTGTCGAGAGAGCTTCAACCGCCCGAATTGACGAGGCACGGGCCAAAGGCAGGATCGATGCCGATATCAAGGCCGGTTATCAGCGAATGAACTCCGGCTTTATGCTCAGCGGTTATGACGATCGCGGAGTGCTCAGGCCGATCAATGACGTGTTTCATTTTTTCACCTTCGGAGTCGAATTAGATCTGCCGGTGCGAAACCGGAACCAAGGAGCTATCGCCGCCGCGACATCCGATCGTGAAGCTGCCAGGCGACGAGTCGAATTCGGAGAATTGACCATTCGAAAGGAGGTCGCAGTATCGCAGGTCAGATATGATCGGGCGGCGCGTTCCCTATCGATATTTGAAAACGGGGTCCGCGATCAGGCAAATGCAAATCTTAGGGTCATTTGGCAAACCTACGAGCTTGGCGCCCGAAGTCTCTTGGACTATATCGCCGAAGAACGCCGCTACCTGGATGTCGAGAATGAACTGATAGATATTCGGCTCGAGGCTTATGTAGCCGGCATCGAGATTCTAAAAGCGACCAATTCTCCTGATCTGAAAAAGAAATGAACGACGAACCAACAGAACAAAATGTCGATGAAACCCGGACCGGGATCTCGCGGCCGTCGAGCCGGAAAACCTACCTGGTCGGTGCCGCCGTTATTACCGTCCTTGCGACCGCTGGCGTTGCTTACTGGCTGTTGCGCGGAAGCGCGGGCGGCGGCCAGCCGGTCTCGGCGCCGCGAACGGTTACTTTCGATAACAACGAGCAGACAAGCGGCACTCCAGTTGGTGATGCATCGATCACGCTGGAGCCTGAACAGGCGGAAAGAATAGGCATCAAGATCGAGACTGTCGGTGAAACACTCTCGAGTGAGGCAATGAGTGCGTCAGCGACGGGTGTCGTCCAATCGAATGCGTATCGCGACACGCCGGTCATCTCGCTGGTCGGCGGGATCATGAAGACTGTCGGAGCGGAATTAGGCCAGAACGTTGGCAGAGGCCAGGTCGTGGCCACGGTCTTTAGTGACGAACTAGCGGCTTCGCAATCGCGATATCTGGCTCTGCAGACCGAGGCGCAAACTGCTCGGCAGAATTACGACCGGGCCGCGCGGCTCGTCAAGATCAGTCCGGTGAGCAACGCTGAGTTGGATCAGGCTATTGCTCGCCTGAAAGCGGTACAGGCAGAGCTGGAGGAGAACAGGAAGAAGCACGACAGAACCGCTCGGCTCCTGAATATCGGCGCTGCCAGCCGTGAGGAATTCGAACAGGTTACGACTAAACTTCGCACGTCCGAAGCCGATGTAGAAGAAGCCAGAAAGCGTCATGATCGTGCGATCTCGGTAGCTCAGATCAACCCGGTGAGCCGAAGCGAATTCGAGCAGGCGGCTGTCAAGAGACAGTCGGCGGAATCCGATCTTGCCGTTGCCAAACAGCGACTGCTGCTGCTCGGCTTATCGAGATCGCGAGTCGATGCCCTTCGTTCACCGTCGCAGGTCACCTCCGAACTTCCTCTGGCCTCCCCGATCTCCGGAACTGTAACAAAACGCGAGATCAACCTTGGCCAGATCGTCGAGGCGAACAAGCCATTATTGACAGTCACTGATCTTTCATCTGTTTGGGTGATTACGCAGGTTTATGAAAAGGACCTCAGCCTTATAAGAAACGGCACCGGGGCGAGTATTACTACTGATGCGTATCCAGGCAGGGTTTTTCGGGGCCACGTTACTTATATCGATCCGAACATTAATACGGAGACCCGCACGGCACAGGTCCGGGTCGAACTCGCAAACCCGGGGCAGATGCTCAAGATCGGAATGTACGTAAACGCAGCGTTCGGCTCGACGGGTATGTCGGAACGCACTGTCCCGGTCGTTCCGTCTGCGGCTGTTCAGTCCATTTCAGATCGTCAGATCGTCTTTCTTGCTACGGAGAAACCGAACGTTTTCCTGATCAGAACCGTAAAGCTGGGAAATGAGGCTGACGGTAAATTTATTGTATTGCAAGGGATCAACGTGGGAGACCGTGTCGTTACGTCGGGGAGTTTCCTGCTCAAAGCCGAGTTGGCAAAGTCGTCGCCGTCGCACCACTAAAGCAGGGACGGCAGGAGCTAAACGACCGATCAACCAAGTTCAATAGATAAAATGGTGATCCCGGGTGGATTCTAACCACCGACCTTCCACTTAGGAGGCGGACGCTCTATACAGCTGAGCTACGGGACCCTGTCAATTTTAGATCTTGGATTTGGGTTTTTTATTGAGAGAATTTGTTAATTATTCTTCAAATCAAAAATCCGAAATCGGCGATCCAAAATACCTAACTGTCGTAGTGTATCAATGACCGTACGTCATATCCATCGAATTTGCTCCTTCCGTTGAGAAAATCGAGCTCGACGACGAATAATAGGCCCGCGACCGTGCCTCCGACGCTTTCGACGAGGTCGATGACCGCACGTGCAGTTCCGCCGGTCGCGAGCAGATCGTCAACGATGAGGACGCGATGGCCTTCGCCGACCGCGTCCTTGTGCATTTCAAGCGTGTCCTGACCGTATTCGAGGGCGTAGGATATCGAGACCTTTTCCGCGGGCAGCTTCTTTGGCTTTCGCACGGGAATGAATCCGGCTCCGATCTGATACGCGATCGGAGTCGCAAAGATGAAGCCCCGCGATTCGACGCCGATTACGGTATCGATCGGGCCCGGCGGCACCTCGCTAACAAGTGCATCGACCGTATTTTTCAACCCGTCGGCATCGAGAAGCAGCGTCGTAATGTCATAAAAATTAATGCCCGGTTTTGGAAAGTCGGGCACCTCACGGATCAAATTCCTAAGATGTTCCATTGTTATTTTTCTACTCTAAATGTTGAATATGCACCGCTTGGTTCGATCACCAACTCCTCTACAGCAGCGACTTCTGAGTAGGTCGGACCAGCTGCGAGGTCCATTCTGAATTCATTTATAGCCTTTTCGCTGCCCTCTGCCCAGACCTCGACGCGGCCGTCCTCAAGATTCCTTACGTATCCGCGTACTTGGTGCCTAGCTGACGACCGCTGTGCAAAATACCGAAAGCCGACGCCCTGGACCAACCCGCTGATAAGAAAACGCCTTGCGATCATCAATAGAATGCCTGCTGCCGCGGCAACAACAATTTTGCACGTTTTGCCGCGACTTGTGCAAATCGTGTGGTCAGAACGGCGCAGGATTTACAAAAAGTGAGTTTAGTGCAAGAATTGGGTTCATGCAGCGGTTGTGCTTTCTACTCCTTGTTATCAGTCTTGCGGCCATTTCGGCCTCGGCACAGCAGCGGCCGCTGATAACCGACGATATTGATATTATCCCGCCCGGCTCGATCGAACTCGGAGTCGGCGTTGACTTTTTTCAGGACGCCAAATTCCCGCTTTCAGGTATTAAAGGAGATCTCACGAGGGTCGCCGACATTAGGGTCCGCCAGGGATTTGCATCAAATGTTGAACTCCAGATAGAGGGAGCTCTGCAGCAATTCGTCGCTATCAATTCGCGATCGCTTTCGGCGATCCCGCTTACCATCGGCAGCAATACGACAAACGACTACGACGATATTGTTGTTTCCGCCAAGATCAAACTGCGTAATGAGACCAAGCGGCTGCCGGCATTAGGCCTAAAGTTCGGCTACCAAATGCCAAACACCGACCAGGCCCGCGGTATCGGCACTAATCAGATCAATATCTTTACAAAGGTGATCCTGCAAAAGAAATTCGGTGACGTGGTAAACGGAACGCCAAAGTTTAATTCTTACGGGAACATCGGGCTCGGCATCATGTCGGCGCCTCTCGAACGATTCAGCCAGAACGACGTATTTCTGTACGGCCTCGCCGGGATTTACCGCCTCTCCAAAAACGTTAACCTTGCAAGCGAGGTAAACGGGCGTCTCAACACTCGCAGCGGTGATGCACCGGTCGGAACGGAAAGCGTTGGGCAGTTCCGCATTGGCACACAGGTTAAGGCGTCGGGTCTGCGCTTCGATGCAGCTGCCGCATTCGGCCTCACCAAATACAGCCCGCGGACCGGCATTACCTTTGGCGTTACATACCAATCGCCAAAGATCTTTACACCCGCCAAATAGTCTAGATATTTATCGGTGAGTTTCCTTTTCCAAGGCCGGGTGCGGTTCGTATCGCCTCGGTGACGAAGTCTTTCGCGATCTGTATTGATCGCACGAGGCTTTCTCCGCGGGCGAGATTGGCGGTTATTGCGGCTGCGAGGGTGCAGCCCGTACCGTGTGTCGACGTAGTCTCGATGAACTCCGCTTCAAAAACTTCGGTGCCCGTATCCGTAAAGAGATGATCTTTCGCCTTCATTGTTTCCAAGTGGCCGCCTTTGATCAATACGTTTCGTGCTCCGAGGATACGCATTTTTCCTGCTGCGGCGGCCACATCTTCGCTCGAGACGATCGTCATACCCGCGATCCGCTCGGCCTCGGGTATGTTGGGTGTTATGACCGTCGCCAGCGGAAAAAGATTTTCGATCAGTGCCGCAAGAGCCGTATCGTCGATCAGATCGAACCCGGAAGTTGACCGGACAACCGGATCGACAACGAGTTTGGCGACGCCGCGTTCCCGTAATATCGTGGCCACGGTTTCGATGATCTCGCGATCCGGGAGCATTCCGGTCTTCACGGCTGCCACATTGTAATCGTCAAATACGGGCTCAAGCTGTCTGCGAACCGAATCAGCGGTTTGGTGCACTGCTCCAAAAACACCGGTCGTGTTCTGGAACGTGACCGACGCCACCGCAGCGGCAGCAAAACATCCGAACGCCGAGAATGCCTTAACATCCGCGATCACGCCAGCTCCACCCGACGGGTCGAGGCCGGCGATAGTGAGACAAACAGGCTGTTTTCCATCGACGATCGCTTTTTTCATACTGTTTTGACGAACCTCATCATCGATCGCAGTTGGTCCTTGCTATTCATCGCCCGGATCGCCGCGAAGCCGGCTGCACCAGCGTCGATCACCGCTCTGAAATTAAACTCGTCGACCCCGCCAAGGCCGAGTACTGGAAACTCGCCGCCCGCCCGACAGGCATCAGCAAGTAGTCTGACCCCAACCGGTTCGCCTTTCCCCGGCGTTGCGAATACCGGCCCGAAGACCGCAAATTCCGCCCCATCAAGTGATGCCTTACGAACGTCGTCGACAGTGTGAGTCGAGACTCCGATAACGAAATTCGCCGGAAATGCCCAACGAACAGAGCTTACTGGTATTGATGCTCTCGTCAAATGTACCCCATTGGCTCCGCAGGCGAGAGCGATATCGGCACGATCGTTTACGAGCAGCTTTGTCGCCGAGCCGCGAGCGATATCGACGGCCGATGATACAAGTTCGCACAGCAGACGGCCGCAAACCGTTTTCTCGCGGACCTGTATCATGTCCACACCCTCCGCAACCGCAACGCGGACAGTGTCGAGCATGCGACGCGACGTTTCCCGGAAGTTCGAGTCGTTCACGTCGCCCGCAGTAATGAGATATGTGATCGGAGAGGGTTGGCGTGCGTGCATCAGGATTTATCCGAGGCATTGCCGCCCTCGAGCATCTTGACGCTTTGGTTGAAATGGAAGATCTCCCAAACGGCGATCAGGATATTCAGCACACCGAGCCCGGTGACAGCTCCGCGAAACCAGGTCGAGGCTACCGTTTTTTGAATGATCGGTGCTCCGGTCTTATCAGTGAGAAAAACGAGCAGAGCGTTCTCGCCCCATGGGCCGAACAACGCATCCCATGGCGATAGGATCAGATAGAGGCCCAACAGGAAGCAGAGAATGATAAAAAAAATGACGGTCAGGCGTTCCACCATATACCGTCAGAGTATAACTCTTAGCTGATTTCGCGGCCAAACGCGATATTAGTCTGTTGCGACCAGGTTCTTAACTCGATCTGCGACGTCGCGAAAATCGACGTTCTCGGCATAGATCTTTTCGAAATATTTCGCGGCTGATTCTTCGTCACCGTCTGCTTCATAAGCGAGGGCAAGTTCGTACCAGAGGCCGTGAAACTCCTCATCAGAGATATCCGAAGTTTCGAGCGCACGGGTGAGCCACGTGATCGCGTGATTTGCCATTCCGTTCTGCATGAAACACTGTCCAAGCAGATTCGAGCAATGGAAGAATCGACGTTTGGGATCGTTATGGGTCGTAAGCGCGGCGGCGTCCTGAAACTCACGGATCGCTTCTTCCATAAGGCCCATTTCATGATAGGCGATCCCCATCTGAAAGTGCGTCTCATAGTCTCCGTCGTCCGCACTCTCCGCTCCTTCAAGGCCAAATTCGGATCTGATCTCGTCAATTCCGAGCGTGCCGCCGACAACCTCGACCACGTGTTCTGTTTCCAGTTCGGGCTCAACTCTAACGACCGCCTCGACCGGTTCGGCCCCGATGCGGCCGCGCAATTCCGCGATCTCAGGAAGATCTCCAAATTCGGCACCAAGCTCGGCAAGGGCCTTTTCAGCAAGCTCGTGATAATCGTTTTCGATATAGAAGGAAATGCTATCTATCTCTTTCTGCAGGCGAAGTTCGTCCGAATGCGAGAGATTGGGCCTAGAATTTGAATTTCCGTTGGTATGCGCCGCGTCTGCCTCTGCGCCTAACACGATCATAGCCTCGACAACCGATCCATTCCTCTCGATCAGTTCGCTCTGACCGTCCGCATCTGCCCGCTGATCTTCAATGTCTGATCCAGAGTGAACGGTGTCATCATGGAAGAGCTCTGCGTCAGCCGGCTCGTCAGTGAATCCGTATTGCTCATTGATCTCATTCAGACGATCCCGGTAGCGTGTCTCGTGAGGCCGCATTACAACGAGCTGCGCCAGCGCGTACCGCTCATCATCAACCGACTCCTGCGCCGCGGCCGCCGCGTAAAGTCTTTCGAGACCAAGGCGGATTCCATTCTCATCCTTTAACCACGAATTGTAGCGGACCAACAACCTCAGGCCCGAAAGCTGCGCCGGATCACGCTCAAGAATCTCATTGAACCACTTACCGCACTCGTCCGACTGTCCGCCCGCAAGCAGATACTCGGCCGACATGGTTAGTATTCGTGCCGCGGATTCCAGATCGTTGACATTGAGATAGATCCGGATCAGATCGAGGAATTTCGAGTAATTTGCCGGCTCGATCTCGACCAGTTTGATGACTGCTTTTTCGGCGCCGGCCGCGTTATTAGAATCAATACAGCACTCGATCAAAAGGTAAAGGACGTCGCGATTATAGGGCTCGTTCTCAATTATTTCCTCGAGCAGATTAGCGGCCTTCGTTGCACGCCCGAGCGCCGACTGAGCCTTGACAAGGCCGTTAAGTATTCTGAGATCGGTCGACTTGATATCGAAACCCTTCATAAGGGCACGAATCGCTTCTTCATGCTTGTTCTGGCGGCTAAATCTGGCCCCCGCCTCGGCATAGGCCTCGACCGCATCGTCTCGCTGGCCTTCGCGAATGTACGAGTCGGCAAGGCTGAGACACACCTCGGTATTGTTCGGGTCCAGCAGGGCGATCTGTTTGTACATCGCCAAGGCTTCGAGCCGACGGCCGTTCTTTTGGTAATGCTCGGCAAGCGTCATGTAATGAGAACGCGCTTCCGAGAGCGAACCTTTGCCCTTATGAAGTTCGGCAAGTTTCGCCGAAACCTCGATGGAGTCGGGCTGTATCCGAGAGATCTTGTTGTAAATTGCGATCGCTTTTTGGGCGAACCCCTGCTTGTTGTAATGCTCGGCAACCTGCATATAGCAGGTTACGGCATCGCGCTTCTCCGAGTTTTTGGCCAAAAGGTCGCCGAGCATGTTAAGGGTGGCGATGTCGCGCGGATCATTCTCAACGACTGTCCTGTACTCGGAGATCGCCGCGCGTATCTTGCCCTGCGCAACGAAACGCTCCGCATTCCGCATCGCTTTTCCTTTATCGAAGCTCATTTAATGTAAATTCGGGGCAATGGATCGGTAAAATGCCTGGGCACGCCGTGTGGGTTTGTATTTGGAAAGGAGTGCACAGGTCATGCCCATCCGAACCTGTACAATAAAATCTAACATGCGGGAATCGACTATGTCAATGTTTTTGGACATTGTTGGGTTTGTTTTAACACCTCGCTGCTATGGAAAAGTGGTTTTGATTTTTGGTCTCGTTTTAATTTAGTCTAAACCCA
>CAYSMU010000031.1:0-13705 GCA_964432145.1 uncultured Chloracidobacterium sp. | reverse complement strand
TGGACGCGAGAGGAAAAAAAGCCCGCCGTCAAGGCAACTATTGGCGTGGTCAGCTAATCTATCAATCAGTGGGGATACGCTAAACGGTTTTCGATAATGAATTGCGACGAGTGTAAGGTATTGATCAGTCTGTTCATGGACAACGAACTTGAGGAAACTCAGGCCGTGTTGGTCCGTGAACATCTTGCTCTTTGCAATGAATGTGCCGGTGTTTGCGAGGACCTGGCATCGATCCTGGACGTGTGCAGCACGGGCTCACCGACCGACATCGTCCCGCCGAATTCGCAGGCAATGTGGTGCAGGATCACAAATATCATCGAGAGCGAGGCGAAGCCCGAACCGCCAAAAGCGGAGTCTCCGGTACGACGCTTCTGGCAATTGAGTTTTGCGCAGTTGATGGCGGCTGTATTGTGTATTGCCATCGTTAGTTCGCTCGCGACCTTGGTAGCCATACGCTCATATTCGAGCCCGCCGGACGCAGATTTCACCACTCGGTCCGCCGCTACCCAGACCACGTTTGAACGCGTGCTCAGCAAGGTCGGCCTGATCGATACGCCTCAGCAGGCACGGGAACGCCGGCTCAAGGAGCAGCACGCCGCGATCGAATATTGGAACGCCCGTGTGCAAAATCGGCGTGCTCAATGGGATCGGGCCACCCGAGAAGCATTTGACAGAAATCTGCAGGTGATCGAAGAATCGCTGAACGAGTACACGCTGATCCTGCAGCAGGACCCCGAGGACGAGCTTTCGGGCGAGATGCTCGATACGGTATTGAATGAGAAGATGAACCTGTTAAGAGACTTCTCGGATCTCTAGTTTTCTAATGATCTGTAGATCAAAAAATCTGATCGGCCTGGTGCCAGCCGCAAAAACTACCATCCTCGTAAGCGTAGTTTTTTTCTTTGCGTGCTTCGCCGGCGACGCTAACGCACAAAAGAGATTTTCGCGTACTTACCCGACCGGGCAGAATGTACGGCTTGAGTTGATGAACCGGACCGGTACCGTAACGGTCGAAGGATGGAACCGTCCTGAGATCAGCATAACCGCTACGCTCGAGGCGCCTGCCGCGGCGATCGTTCCGCAGAATCTTAGCGGGCTGATCACGATCAATGTACTAAAGGACAATCAGGGAAAGGATGTTGGGTCGGTCAATTTTACGATCCGCGTCCCGTACTCGGCCCAGGTGAGCATAGAGACACGGATCGGCAACCTGAATGTGAGCAGCGTTCGCAGCAGTTTGGTCCGTGCCCATATCTCCAGTGAAGGTGACATTACTCTTACCAATATAGTCTCTACGTATGTAGCCGCGGAGAACGGCATCGGAGACATCTTCTTTGACGGCGATATACTTCGGGATGGGAGCTACCGTTTCTCTTCGATGAAGGGAACTATCAACCTGCAGATACCTTTTAATGCGTCGTTCAAATTTGTTGCGACGGCGCCCTCAACCCGGAATATCAACCTCGGCTCGCTGGCAAATGGGAACATCAGCTTTCTTGGCGACGGGCGCCGTGTGGTCGGCCGTGTCGGCGAGGCAAGCGCTACGTTGACGGTGACCAACCAAAAGGGCGGGATCGGTTTTTCCCCGAGATAGATTTATATTGACCCACTCGTCTTTCCGGTCGTAAACTACGTATGACCGCTCTCCTTTCGCACACCACCAAATGAAAAATCTACGTATACTCGGCATTTCGTTGATCGTGCTCGCAATGGTCCAACTTGCAAATGCCCAGGTTCAGCCCGTCAAACGGACGCTGACCAAGACCGACAGGTTTGATTTCAGCTCGGGCGGGACCGTGACCGTCACCGGTGCTCCAAACGGCTCTATCCGCATTGTCGGTTCACCCAAAAATGAGATCGAGATCGTCGCAACCGTCGAGATCGAGGCCTCGAACGAAGCGGAAATTGCGAAATTAGCAGAGGTGACGGGGTTTGTTACGAGCGAAAGCGTGATACGGGTCGCGATCGGCAGCATCGGGTCGCATAACAAATTTGGACTCAAGAAGTTGCCGAAAGACTTTCCAAAGGGTCTTTTGACGCTGCCGTTTCGCATCGATTACGTCATTACCGTTCCACGTTATACCGACCTGGAGGTGGATGGAGGTAAAGGCGACCTTTCCATCACCGGTGTTGAGGGTTCGATGCGTATCAACTATCTCGATACAAAGGGATATATCGAGGTCATCGGCGGCAATACCGTAGTGACGGTGGGCACCGGCTCACTTGATATGGCATTCGGTATCAGAGGATGGAGAGGGCGTTCCGCGAATGTCAGCCTGGGAAGCGGGGACCTGTCTGTTCGCCTGCCGGTGAATATGAGTGCTGAGCTCGACGTAAACGTACTGAGGACAGGCGCTATCCAGAACGCCATAACGGATCTCAAACCCCGCGACAGAAAGATCGCCTTTACCGATCGTTCCATTGCCGCCAAAGCTGGAGTTGGCGGGGCTCCGCTCAAGTTTACTGTCGGTGACGGGTCAATTAAGCTGGCACGGCTCGAACCATCGCCATGACGTAAGCTCGGGTTCGGAATTTGAAATCGGATGGTGATAAACTAGCGAGGTTTGTCACCTTTCTTTTTTAATATGGCCGGTCGCTGTCGCAACCGGTTTTGACACACTATGACGATCAAATCAGATGTCTGGCTGCGGCGGATGGCCGAAGAACAAGGAATGATCTCGCCGTTTCTTTCGGGACTCGTTCGCGAAGTCGAGGGCAAGCGAATTATCTCGGCCGGCTGCTCGAGTTACGGATACGACATGCGGCTCGCCGATGACGGGTTTCGTATTTTTTCTTCGGTCCATGCTAAGGAGATCGATCCGAAGCGTTTTGACGAGCAATTTTCGCTTATCGAGCCACAGGTCCATGAGGCCGAGGACGGTGCCAAGTACTACTTGCTGCCGCCGCATCACTACGGCCTCGGCGTAACTGTTGAGACTTTCAAAATGCCGCGAAATGTTACCGGCGTCGCACTCGGCAAATCGACCTACGCCCGGGCCGGTTTGCTGGTCAATACAACGCCTCTCGAAGCCGGTTGGACCGGGCGCCTCGTTGTGGAGATCGCGAATCTCGCTAATCTTCCGCTCCGAGTTTACGTCAATGAAGGTATCGGACAGATCCTGTTCTTCGAATCAGACGAGGACTGCGCAGTTAGCTACGAAGACCGCGGAGGGAAGTATCAAGGACAGACAGGGCTGACATTCGCAAAGGTCTAGTCAGAACCGCCTGCGTGGGCGGGCGGCCTAAAACGTCGAGATTATGCAGCGTTCGCTAAAGTTGATAGTTGTGATCGGGATCGCCATGCTGGTGACGCAGGTCGGCCTGGCCCAGCAAATACGCCCGCGTGCCCGCGATCTGGGAATTAAGATCGGCGTACTCCCGACCGGGCCTCTCAATAATATTACCGACGTGGGCGGTGTTACCGTTGGCCAGACAACGATAATTCGCGGTGATAACGTCAGGACAGGTATAACCGCGATCCTTCCTCATGGCGGCAATCTATTCGCTGAAAAAGTGCCCGCCGCGATCTACGTCGGCAACGGCTTCGGCAAACTCGCCGGTTCGACGCAGGTCAACGAACTCGGCGAGATCGAGACTCCGGTACTTCTCACTTCAACCCTTTCCGTTCCAAAGACTGCGGATTTCCTGATCGACTACATGCTTGCTTTGAAGGGCAACGAGAACGTGCGTTCGATCAATCCGGTGGTTGCCGAGACGAACGACGGCGGCTTGAACGACATTCGGGGGCGTTGGATAACCCGCGAAGATGTCTTTGCCGCACTAAAAAACGCGAAAAGTGGCCCGGTCGAAGAAGGTTCTATCGGAGCCGGCACAGGCACGGTCGCGTTCGGCTGGAAAGGCGGCATCGGCACGTCATCGCGTAAGTTGCCCGTTACCCTCGGCGGCTACACTCTTGGCGTGCTCGTACAGAGCAATTTCGGCGGTGTGCTGTCGGTGGACGGCGTCCCGATCGGCATCGAACTCGGCAAATTCTATCTTCGCGAGGCGGTATTGGGAGCGAATTCAGTCGGTACACAGAACCCGGTCGCTGCCGCTCCTGGTTCTGACGTTGCCGACGGTTCGATCATTATCGTCATCGCGACCGACGCACCGCTCGATCATCGACAGTTAAAACGCCTCGCCGAACGCTCGATGTCGGGGCTGGCGCGTACCGGTTCATCGATGTCGAATGGCAGCGGCGATTATGCGATCGCTTTTTCGACGGCAAATCGGATCGTCGCATCGCAGAGCCTTCGAGAGATAAAAGTCCTCGGCAACGATGCAATGTCGCCACTGTTTCAGGCAGTGATCGAGGCCACGGAGGAAGCGATATTAAATTCTCTGTTCAAGGCGACTTCAGTGACCGGCAATGGCCGGACCGTCGAGGCCTTGCCAATCGAGAAGGTGCGAGAGTTGATGAAGCAATACGGCAAGATCAAATAATGCAGAAGATCGATAACTACATCGGCGGTGAACTCGTACAGCCGGCATCGGGCGAGTATCTCAACAATGTCGATCCATCCACAGGTGAGGTGTATTCGCTGATCGCGGATTCGGATGATCGGGATGTGCATCTCGCGGTCGAGGCGGCATCGGCGGCCTTTCCCGCCTGGGCGGCGACTTCGGCAGAGGCGAGACATGACATTTTGATGCGGCTCGTCGCTTTGATCGAGCGGGAACTAACATCTCTCGCACTTGCGGAGAGCATCGATAACGGCAAGCCCGTCAGCCTTGCACGGTTGATCGACATACCGCGAGCGGTCGCGAATTTCAAGTTCTACGCGACCGCCGCGATGCACACAGCGAACGAATCGCACGATACGGTTGGTCAGAATGCGATCAACTACACGCTCCGGCATCCGCTCGGGGTCGTCGGCTGCATTTCGCCCTGGAACCTGCCGCTTTACCTTTTTACATGGAAGATCGCACCGGCGATCGCTGTGGGCTGCACGGTCGTGGCGAAACCATCTGAAGTCACGCCGATGACGGCTTATTTGCTGTCGAAACTCTGCATCGAGGCGGGCGTGCCGGCAGGTGTTCTAAATATCGTTCATGGCCTCGGGCCAAAGGTGGGCTCCGCGATCGTCGCTCACAAAGATGTCAAAGCCATCTCGTTCACGGGCGGAACGAAGACCGGCGAAGAGATCGCACGTACGGCGGCCCCGATGTTCAAAAAGCTGTCGCTCGAACTGGGCGGCAAAAATCCGAACATCATCTTTGCAGACTGCAATTACGAAGAAATGCTCGCGACGACGATCCGTTCGTCATTTTCGAATCAGGGCGAGATCTGCCTCTGCGGGTCGCGGATCTTCGTCGAGCGGCCGCTTTACGAGAGATTCAGAAGAGACTTTGTTGAGCGGGTTTCCGCCTTACAGGTTGGCGATCCCCTTGAGACCGGCACAGATGTCGGTGCGATCGTCTCGAAGCAGCACTTTGACAAGATAATGTCGTATATCGGCCTTGCCCGGGAGGAGGGCGGGACAGTTCTCGCCGGTGGAAATTCGCTTGACCTTAATGGGCGTTGTGCGGGCGGATGGTTCATCGAGCCGACCGTGATCGAAGGCCTTCCGCACGACTGCCGTACGAACCAGGAAGAGATCTTCGGCCCGGTCGTGACGATAATGCCGTTCGACACGGAGGACGAAGTTCTCGGCTACGCCAACAGCGTCCGTTACGGGCTGTCGGCAACGATCTGGACGGAGAATTTATCGCGAGCACATCGGGTCGCAGCAAAGCTCGAAACGGGAATTGTCTGGATCAATTGCTGGCTGCTTCGCGATCTGCGGACCCCGTTCGGAGGCGTCAAAGACAGCGGCGTTGGCCGAGAGGGCGGCTTCGAAGCATTGAAATTCTTTACAGAAGAAAAGAACGTTTGCGTTCGTCTCTAGCAGCCACTCGGCCGCACGTGACGGCCGCGAATGCTCGGGGAGACGAAAATGAGAAGATTATTGACAGCAATACTCGGAATTGTCGGTTGTATCGCGGCGTTCTTACTTAGCGGTATCTTTCTTGATCGATACGTTTGGACAGCCCCAAAGCCGGACCTTGCGAACTATTTCAAACCCGGTGACAGATTCGTTAGTAGATTCGAGGGCTTTGAACAGACAGTTCTTTCGATAAACGATGGTTGGCTTCATACCAGGCTCGATGTCGCACCATATGCACCGGGGCCGCCGGAACATTTTCACGAAGCCTTCGCAGAAACGTTTACAGTAAGGAGCGGCACCATGAGCATCTTAGTGAACGGCGAAAAGCGGACGCTCAGGGCTGGTGAGACGATCACGATACCGCCGATGACAAAGCACAAGCCGTTCAATGAGACCGGCGAGGCCGTGGTCGTGGAGAGTGACGATCCGAAAACACTGCCGGTTGAGTTCGGCTATATTCTCACTCAGCTGTATGGATTTATGGACCGATATCCTGACGGCCCGAGCGTGCCGAACATGTTGATGCAGTTCTCGGTATATGGCGATCTTGCTGATTCCTATATTGCGGATGGGCCTCCGCTGCGGGTGCAAAAGGCACTGCGGGTCGCGATGGCTCCGACTGCCCGACTTCTGGGGTACAGTAATCAATATCAGAAGTACCGTCCGCATCGAAACTAAATTATGAAGATCATTTTCTCGATAATCATCGCGTTAGCATTTATCACCCCTGTTTTTGCTCAGGGCGAGCTGAAGCCGCCGACCGAGTCGGCGATGTCGCGTTTCCTTCGTTATGTCAAGATCGACACGCGGTCGGCTGAGGATCAGCCTGCTCCTCCAAGTACGAAGAAGCAGCTTGACCTCGCTCGGCTTCTGGAGAAGGAACTTGACGACCTGAACATGCTCGACGTCCGAATCAGCGAATGGGGCATCGTTTACGCGTTTATGCCGAGTAATATCGGCGACAGCTCAAAGGTTCCGACTATCGGTTTTATAGCTCACATGGACACGTCACCGTCAGTCTCGGGGGCGAATGTAAACGCGATAATCCACAAGAATTACCGGGGCGGCGATATAGTTTTGCCTAACGACAAGACGCAGGTCATCACGGTTGCGCAGAATCCGGATCTAAAGAACATGATCGGCGACGATATCATCACGGCTGACGGTACCACGCTTCTTGGTTCGGACGACAAGGCGGGCGTGGCCGAGATCATGACGATGCTCGACATTTTGAACCAGAATCCGCAGATCAAACGGCCTGGTATCGCCGTTGCTTTTACGCCGGATGAAGAGGTTGGCGGCGGCATTGAGAAGTTCGATATCGAGGGGTTTGGAGCGAAGTATGCCTACACGGTTGACGGCGAACAGCTCGGCGATATCTCGAATGAGACCTGGTCGGCGCGCACAGCCACCGTTACGTTTCGCGGCAAATCGACGCATCCGGGAACGGCAAAGGGAATATTGGTGAATTCGGCTTACGCCGCAGGCGATTTTCTCGCGTCGTTCTCGCGATATCCTTTTCGACCTGAGACGACGGCCGGCCGTGTCGGCTTTCTGCATCCGTACGTCGGGAATCTAGATATCGAGACCTCGACGATCAAAATACTGATCCGCGATTTTGACTTGAGCGGCGTTGCGGCCAAAGAGAAGGCGATCCAGAGAATGGTTGCCGCGACCCAGCGAAAATTTCCACGAACGAAGATCGAGTACAAGAGCGAGCTCGGCTATCTCAATATGAAGGAGACGCTCAAGAACTATCCTCAGCTTACCGACTACGCCATCGAGGCCGCCCGCCGGGCGGGCGTTAAGGCGGAACTTCGACCGATCCGCGGCGGCACGGACGGTTCGCGGCTGACTGCAATGGGTTTACCGACGCCGAATCTTTTTACCGGTGGACACAATTTCCACGGTAAACTGGAGTGGAACTCGCGAAAGGGACTTGAAAAGTCAACCGAAACGCTTGTGCATCTCGTACAGGTTTGGGCGGAGAAATCGAAATAAAGATCTGACCAAGGAAATAGACAGATAACACAGATAGGATTTGGATCTGTAGTTATCTGTCTATATCTGCGTTTGCCCTACTTTTCCTTGTAAAGCTCAGGGAACTTTGCCTTTAGTGCCTCAAGTTTGGGCATATCGTGGATCACGATGTAGGGCTGAGTCGGATTCCGAACGAGGTAATTCTGATGATATTCCTCGGCGTCGTAGAACTTAACAAAAGGGACGACCTGTGTCGCAACAGGGTTGGGGTAGACCTTTGACGCATTGATAGCCGCGATGTAGGCCTCTGCCGCTTTCTTCTGGGCGGCATCGGTGTAAAAGATCGCTGAGCGATACTGCGGCCCGGTGTCGGGGCCCTGGCGATTGACCTCGGTCGGGTCGTGTGCGACGGAAAAGAAAACTGTTAGAAGCTGCGTATAGGTGACCTTCGCAGGATCGAATGTGACGATAACAGACTCGGCGTGCTGCGTATCGCCGCTGCTGACGTCGTCATAATTGGCCGACTTCGCATCGCCGCCGGAATATCCGGACCTAACGTCCTTGACTCCCGTAACGTGTTCAAAAACAGCCTCGACGCCCCAGAAACATCCGCCAGCGAAGACGGCGGTCTGCTCGCCCTTCACCGGCTCAGCGTTGGGTTCAACCGCAACTGGAGCGATGTCTTTTAGATCGGTTGCCCGGCTTGAGCTGCTTGCTACACCGCATCCAATGGCTGCGGCGAGCGACATTATTATTGCGAATTTTGCGACTGGTAACATTATCAAACTCCCGGCGGTGATGATCTAGAGTATATAACGGATCGCCACGCCTACTGAATATTTCTCCTTTGAGCGTCGTTCGGATTCATACAGGCAAACTACGCCCTCTAATAGGATTCCTGATAAACTCAGTATTATTCCAATGACCTCGTCGTTTTGAGTATGGATGAAAACAAGATCAACTCATCCAGAGCCCCGGAACCGGTCGGCCTCTATCCGCACGCCCGGCGTGTTGGTAACCTTCTGTTCCTTTCAGGCGTCGGGCCGCGCGAGCGCGGAACGAAGGTGATCCCGGGCGTTGACCTGAATGAGGCCGGCGAGATCGTCTCGTACGATATCGAAACCCAATGTCGTTCGGTTTTTCAAAACGTCCGATACATAGTCGAGGAGGCCGGTTCTTCTTGGGACAAGATCGTCGATGTAACGGTATTCCTGACGAACATGAAGGACGATTTTGCGATCTACAATCGCGTTTATGCCGAGTATTTCGCTGATAATCAGCCATGCCGGACGACGGTCGAAGTGAACAAATTGCCGACTCCGATAGCGATCGAACTGAAAGTGATCGCAACGATAGACTGATCAGGCCAAATGCAGGCCCGCGGCCTGCATTACGACACATAAAAGGAGAATAAATGATAGAAACAAGGGGTTACGCAACACATGACTCAAACGCCAGGTTTGGGCCTTTTTCGTTCGAGCGACGCGATGTCGGACCGAACGACATCTTGATCGACATACAGTACTGCGGCATTTGCCACTCTGACATCCACCAGGCCAAGCAGGAATGGGGACCGTCGATCTATCCGATGGTTCCCGGGCATGAGATCGTCGGTACGGTATCGCTGGTCGGCGAAGCGGTCACGAAATTCAAGGTAGGCGACATCGCCGGGATCGGTTGTTTTGTCGATTCTTGCCGCGAATGCTCTGCTTGCAAGGCAGACAAGGAGCAGTTTTGTAAGGTCCACTGTGCCGCAACCTACAACGGCACAGAGATGGACGAGAAAACGCCCACCTATGGCGGCTATTCGAAGCATCATGTCGTCGACGAGGCATTTGCACTGAAGGTGTCCGGCGATCAGCCGCTTGCCGCCGTCGCTCCGCTGCTTTGCGCCGGCATTACTACGTATTCGCCGCTTCGCCGGTTCAATGTCGGCCCGGGATCTAAGGTCGCTATCGTCGGACTCGGCGGGCTCGGCCACATGGGAGTAAAGCTTGCGGTCTCGATGGGTGCGGAAGTAACTGTCCTGAGCACTTCGCCGTCAAAAAAGGACGACGCACTGAAGCTCGGTGCACATCATTTCGTCGTTACGAGTGAAAGAGCAAATCTAAAACCGCTCGCCGGCACGTTCAATTTCATCCTCGACTGCGTTTCGGCGGATCACGAAATGGACATGTACCTTAAACTGCTCGATATCGACGGAGCTATGGTCCTGGTCGGTCTTCCGGAAAATCCAATATCTGCAAAGGCTTTCTCGCTTGTCGGCAACAACCGCATTCTTGCCGGTTCAAGCATCGGCGGGATCAAGGAAACGCAGGAAATGCTTGATTACTGTGCAGAACACAACATCACATCGGACATCGAGATCATCACGCCCGACAAGATCGAAGAGGCGTATGATCGCACGATCAAGGCTGATGTCAGATATCGGTTTGTGATAGACATGCAAAATGGCTAGAACCGAGGTGCCCACGAAAAACACGAATGGCACGAAAAGGTAATTGGTTATGCCTGAGATCCTTTATCGAGAAGAATCTTACAAGATAATGGGAGCCTGCTTTGGGGTGTATAAAGAGAAGGGCTGCGGATTCCCTGAACCCGTCTATCAGGAATGCCTCAGAATCGAATTTCAGCGACAGGGTATCTCATTTGTCGCTCAACCAATTTTGGAACTGGAGTAGAAAGGCACGAAACTTGAACAGTGCTTTAAACCCGATTTCGTTTGTTTTGGCTGTATTGTTGTTGAATTAAAGGCCCTCTCCAAAGTTGTCGATGAGCATAGGGCACAGGTTTTGAACTACCTTCACGCTTTGAATTTTCGACTAGGGCTTTTAGTGAACTTCGGACACTATCCAAAGGTAGAATATGAAAGAATCGTTGTGTAAATTTCTTACTTTCGCACCTTTTGTGTGTTTCGTGGGCAGATATTAGATGAAATACGTTGCATTGCTCCGCGGCATCAATGTCGGCGGAAACACGATGATCAGGATGGAGGAACTGCGGCGTGTATTCGAGGCCCTGGGTTTTCTAAATGTGGTCTCGTATATCAACAGCGGAAACCTGGCATTTGACGTTTCGAATCGCGTTCTTCCTGGGCCACCTCGGGAAACCGAGTTGGCTCTAACGGAGCAGATCGAGAAAGCGATCGAAGCAAACTTTGGGTGCACGGTGTCCGTGATGATCCGGGAACAACGCGAGATCTCAGACATAATCGCGAATAATCCGTTTCACGGCGAATATGCAAGCCATAAGGAAATGCACGTTCTTTTCTTGAAGACGCCGCTCACCTCTGAGCAGATCGCCCAACTGCAGGCATTGGCTCCGGAGCAAGAAAGATTCGTCGCATCGGGCCGGCATTTGTTTGTCCATCTTCCAATGGGCGTTGCCGACAGCTTTCTTGGGCGAGGACAATTTGAAAGGAAACTTAAGGTCACTGTAACAGCCCGTAACTGGCGAACAGTAGAAAAACTTGCGGTTTTATGACCCAATGCCGCATCATTTTATTTTATGAAAACAATCTTCCGAACATCGATCTTGATCATTGCAGTATTTGTCACCCTTGCAGTAGGACAGGATGACCCGTTCAACGCAGGCTTAAAGCAATTTGATGCCAAAGATTACGTCGGGGCCGCAATATCGTTCAGCAAAGTTGTTCAGCAGTCGCCCCAGAATCATCAGGCCCATTTTAATCTCGGGCTCTGTCACTACAATCTGAAACGTTACGATGATGCTGTCAGTTCGTTTCAGAAGGCCGTCAGTATAAAGCCCGAATATGCCAGGGCAAACTACTGGCTCGGCACCACCTATCAGACCCTGAAGCGTTACGACGACGCCGTAACGTGGCTGCAAAGATCTATTCAATACGAACCGACGAACGCCCAGGCATATTACCGGCTTGGCCGTATCCGTCAAGAGCAAACGCGGTATCCAGAGGCCGAGACGGCCTTCAAAAAGGCTCTCGAGCTGAAACCTGTTGAAGTAGATTACAAGGTTGAATTGGCGAATGTCCTCGTGAGCCTGAAGCGTTTTCCCGAGGCGATCGTCCTCTTTGACGCGGCAATGAGAGCCGATCCTACGCATGCAAACGCACAGCTGGGCATGGGAAACGCTCATTACAATAACGCCAGAAACGCCGAGTCCATTCCTTACTACAAGCGGGCTTCCGAACTATCGCCGTCATGGGCGACGGCACACTCGTACCTGGCAGATGCTTACTACAGAACTAAACAGTACGGGCTGGCCATTGCGTCGTTCGACACGGCATTGAAGCTTGACAACAAGCGGGTCGACACATGGTATGGATTGGGCCTGACCTACGTTGCGATGAAGAACAAGCCAATGGCGCAAAGATCATTGACCGAACTCCGCGCACTGGACGCCGCGAAGGCTGACGCCCTGCAAAAGCTGATCGTCGCTATGCAATAATCTCGTAATTCGTTACTCGTATGATTCGCCGCCCGTTCAATTTCAAACAGTGGATAGACGAACACCGGCATCTGCTCAAGCTGCTGATGCGGAATCGATGCATAGCTATGAAACTGATTACAACGTCGATGATTGTAGGACTATTTTCGATAGCGATCTTAGGTCAAAAGGGACCTGCTTTCAGCATCGGGACGACTAAATTTATCTGTCCGGCAGGGTTTGTAATGTTGCCTGAGGTCGATCGTAAGACCCGCCTATTTCAATCGAAGGACAAAGAGAATTCTCTTTATCTTTTTGTTTCGGTTCCCACTGGCGAATTCGTTGATTCGACGGTAAAGAAAGCCATCGAGAACCAATACGCCGCGAATCCGGGCAACGCCTTCCAATGGAAACCGGTTAAGAATCCAATGACGATGGACGTCAAGACCAAACATGAGAATCGAGTTACGGCGTCATTCGGCCTCTGGGATAAGCACTTGGTTGAATTGAAAGCGTTCATCTTTTCGGTCAAGGGAAAGATCATTGTCATCGGGTATGCATCTGATTGGGGAGAAGAGCCTTGGCTTAATAAGCGCCTTTTCGATAAAGGCGAAGGGCTCGGCGATACGGCTGTGGGCTGTAACGCAGTGGTAACTCTGCTTAACTCCATAACTAGGGAATTCAAGGAAAAGAAGCAGTATTGTTCGCTTTCAGCCTTTACAAATTAGAGCCATATCCATAATGATTCGCCGCCCGTTCAATTTCAAACAGTGGATAGACGAACACCGGCATCTGCTCAAGCCGCCGGTCGGGAATCAGTGTGTCTACGACGACGGCGATTTTATCGTCATGGTAGTCGGCGGGCCCAACTCGCGAAAAGATTATCACTGGGACGAGGGCGAAGAGCTTTTTTACCAGCTCGAGGGCGATATCAAGGTCCAGATACAGGAAGACGGCCGTGCGGTCGAGGTGCCGATCCGCGAGGGCGAGATGTTCCTCCTGCCGCCGCGAATTCCGCACAATCCGATCCGCGGTGCTAACACCGTCGGTCTCGTCATCGAACGCAAACGCCAGCCGGGCGAACTCGATGGGCTGATGTGGTTTTGCGAGAACTGCAATGAAAAGCTCTACGAAGAGTACTTCCAGCTCGAGGACATCACAACACAGTTCCAGGGAGTCTTTAAGCGATTCTACGAGTCGTTGGAACTCCGGACGTGCAGCAAATGCGGCTCCGTGATCGAGCCCCCGCAATAGATCAGATATTTAGTTTTGCCGGTCGATATTTACTTTTTCACCACTGAGATCGTTATTTCCGCCGGATAATGTTTCGAATGATGAACTGAATTCCTGGCAACTACTCCTTTAGTTTCATCCCAATTGTTCCCGCCGGTATT
>CAYSMU010000030.1:0-13742 GCA_964432145.1 uncultured Chloracidobacterium sp. | reverse complement strand
GACCGAGGACCTCTTCGCGTCGATGAGAGTGCCCCGGACGCTGGCCCGGGAGGCTCAACGCCGATCATTTGGCCGAATTTCAAAGCTTATGCAGTTCTCGGAAGAACGGGGTTCGGCCCTTTCCCTTTGATCCACCAGGATCTATCGCATGATCCACGGACCGCCTGCGCAAAAACGGGGAACCGACATATTGTTCGAATAACCTCAATGGTTATGGCATAATATCCACGATTCCGCCTTTCATGTAATGCAGGCTTCTAACTTCTTTTTGCGGACAAAACTTCTGCCGCCGCGCCCCGCGTCCGAGTTTCTTAGACGGCCGCGCCTCATCGAGAAGCTTAATGCGAATTTGGGATCTCCGGTTACTCTCGTTGCTGCGGATGCGGGATGCGGAAAAACCACGCTGATAGCCGATTTTTTGCGAGATCAATCCCGGCCATCGGTATGGTACCAGCTCGATCATACCGACGCTGATCCAATTGTATTCCTCAATTATCTTGCTCAGGGCATCAGGAATATCGCTCCCGACTTCGGCGAAGCATTATTCCCGTTTCTTTCGGAGGCAAACGAGGATGTACTTCGGTTTCCCGAACGTGCGGCGGATCTCCTTTCAAATGAGATAATGAGGGTTATCGAACACCCGTTTATTCTGGTTCTCGACGACTATCATCATATCGGCACCGAAACGATCGTCCACAAGATCGTGGACCGCGTACTTCAGTACTCATCCGAACACTTTCACTTGATCATCACAACACGTGACCTGCCCCCGCTCGCGATCATGAAACGACGTGCGCAGGCGGCGGCGTTGGTGATAACACGTGAGGATCTGCTGTTTACGGATGTCGAGGTCAAGGAGCTTTTTCGCAACACTCTGAATATTGAATTGCGGGACGATCAGGTTCTTGAGTATCGCGACCGGACACACGGCTGGATAACGGCCCTGCAGTTGGTACGACAGATCGCTGAAAAAGAGATCGATGGTGAGACCTCGCGTGAAAAGCTCGACCTCAGTGAGATCCTCAGGCGATCTGAAAGAGACATTTTCGACTATTTCGCGGAAGAGGTTTTCTCGCGTGAGGACACGGAATCTCAGAATTTGCTACTGCACCTGTCATTGCTCGAATCTCTCCCACTTGAGCATTGCAGCCTGTTGTTTCCCGATATGCGATGTGCTGCGGCACTGCCCATCCTCGCTCAGAAGAACATTTTTCTAAGTGCGGCGAGTGATGGCAGCTCTGCAGAGGTTTACCGATTTCATCCCCTTTTTCGCGGCTTCCTGCAAAGAAGGTTGAGATCAGAGATCGGACAAGCTCGCGTCGCCGAGGAGCGCAACCGTATTGCTGAGTTGTTCATTGCGAGCGACCAGTCTGAGTTGGCTCTGCCTTTTTTACTCGAGGCGGAGAATTTCGATCGCGCGGCTGAGGTTATCGCCATTAGCGGTGACGAGTGGATCTCCGCGGGTGCGGTGGTCTCGCTGGCCGCGTTTGCCGATAAGATCCCAATAGAGATACTTGAGCGTTACCCGAGATCGCTTCTTCATCAGGCTGAGATCGCTCGTTTACAGGGTGAAACCTCGAAATCGGCCAAACTGTTGAATCGCGCGGTAAAACTCTTTGAGGATCATAAGGATGCTGCCGGCGAGGCCGAGGCGCTCCATTCCCTGGCAACACTCGCTCGTCGCAAATCGAAGCCCGATGAGGCAATGGTTCTTCTTGAAAAGGCCGAGCGGCTTGTCTCGGAGGAGTCCGAAACATATCTTAAATGCCTTAATACGCGCGGCCTTTGTCTGATCCAGGAGGGCAAGTGGAGTGAGGCGGAGCAGCAGTTCCGTGTGGCACTCGATCTGGCGGAGGCTCAGTCGAACGAACAGCATATTCGGCTCATCGCCCACAACCTCGCCTTGGCCCCGGGATTTCGTGGCGATTTTGGCGAGGCTCTTCGATGGTTTCGACGGATCTTTCGTGATGGCCGGTCCAATACACCTCTTCCGCAGGAGGCCATCGGTCATCTCAACGTGGCCCGACTTCATCTGTACCGAGGCGAGTTTGATAAGACCGAATCTCATCTGGAGCTCGCTCTCGAGTTGTGTCAGATGTTTGATCTGAGGTCGCTTTTGCCGGAGATATTCGAGGCATACGCAAACTTTTATAGGGAAAAACTTGACCTTTCACACGCTGCCGAGTTCTACCAAAGGGCAATGAATGCCTATGACGATGCAGGGATCGATATCGCGACCCGTGAGCTCAACGAAGAGCGTGCAAAGTTTCATCTATTGCGCGGCGACACAAAAAGAGCCCGAGCTCTGCTCGAGGAGTTAATAGAATCGCGGCTCAAACTGAAGAATGAAGTAACCTCAAACACTGCTCAGTTGTGCCTCTGCCGCGTCGATCTTGCCGAAGGAAAGACGGAAGGCTTACTGGATCGGATCAAGGGCCTAATGGAATTCTTTCACACACATAGCTATTTTTACGACGAAGCATTGACCGCAATGTTGCTGGCGGAGACCCACTTTACCCTCGGTGAACATAAAGAAATGGTGGCGCCGGTACACCGCGTACTGGACCTTTCGGCGCGATTCGATTACGAATATTGGCTCAAGACGGAGATTCGCCGAAATCGCGGTCTCTTCGAGTATGAGGATATTCTCGAAAAGCTGCCGCCGGATCTGCGCGAGGAATTGCGAGCCGCCCCCGTCCTGATCCCTGCTGCGATCTCGAGGGAGGCGTCTGAACCGCTAACCGACCTAACGGTTAGATTGCTTGGCCATATTGAGATATTCCGTGATCCGAGCAAACCCTTTGCACCCGATGCGTGGACAACACGCCGTGCCCGGGATATCTTTTGCTACATCGCGACAAGAACAAACCGCAGGGTACCTAAGGAGGTCTTGATCGAGGCATTCTGGGGTAATGAAGATCTTGACGCCATCGAAAGGAACTTTCATCCAACGATCTCTCACATTCGCAAAGCTTTGAATAGCCGCCAGGCGATCAAACAGAACTTCATTGTATTTAGGGACGGATGCTATCAGCTAAATCCGGAATTCTCCTACCGAATTGACACTGAGGACCTCAACTCGTTCATCACCGCCGCCGAATCAGCGCGACGGGAAAAGAACGACGCCGATCTTCGGAAGAACCTTGAATCGGCGTTCGCCCTGTATCGTGGCGACTTTATGGAAGGAACTTACGACGACTGGGCAGAGGAAGAACGGCACTTCTATCAGGAACAGTATTTGCGAGTAGTTAATGCCCTTGCCAAATTATCGATCACCGAAAAACGTTGGGCAGATGCCCTTAAGTTTGCGGGGCTTGTTCTCAAGATCGACCCGTACCGAGAAGATCTCCACCGCCTGACCATGAAAGTTCTTGCCGCTCAGGGGAAACCAGCTGCCTTAAAGAAGCACTTCGAGGAGATGCAGCAGATCCTCAGACAAGAGCTCGGGGTCGAGCCATCGGCCGAAACCAAAAGACTGTACACCGATCTGACAAAGTAGCCTGATCGCAGCTCTCTTCTTACGAGCCTGTCCTCCCAGGTGATCACTCGAATCGCCCATCCTCAAGATTACCTCAACCATGGGTCTTGATCTCTCAAGTATTTCTCAAAGCGTCTCCATTATTATCGCTCCAGTTTTTGAGTATCAAATTCGATGGAGGGAGATATTACCGTGAAATTCAAAAGATTTATCAGTAGGTCCGCTTTCGCCGTGATCTCGATAGCGATGTTTGTGGCTGTCGCCCAGGCGGCGTCGGTCGCTCCGAATCTGCAGACGAAACTTGCCACTCTCGGGCCGGAGGATCCGGTGGGTATGGTCATCGTCTCGTTTAATACTCAGAGTGGCTTACGAGAGTCACACTTGAATATTCTTCGAAGTGTTGGCGTCACGGGCGGCCAGACATTCCCAACGCTCGGAATGGTCGCGCAGCCAATGACGGTCGCCCAGGTGCGGGCGTTGGCGGCGGATCCGGCTGTGGCCTCGATCTGGTCCAACGATCCGGTTTTTTACTACATGGATTCAGCCCGGATGTTGACCGGTGTGGAAAAGCTTCGAGTGGATGCGGGTTTTACGTTTAGAAACGGCGGTATGCCGATCTCCGGGCGCGGAGAGGATTTTACCAACCGCGACTTCAGCGTACTTGTCATCGACTCTGGCATCGACGCCACCCATGCCGACCTCCAACTAGGCCAAAATGTCATTCAAAATGTTCAGACCGTTGTTGGGGCCGGAACACTCTCGGGATTTACAACGAACGTCGCGGTTGAAAATGTACCCAATACAGACCAAACCGTCGGGCACGGATCACACTGTGCCGGGATCATTGGTGCAACAGGAGCACGTTCCGGGGGACTCTTTGCCGGTGTCGCGCCCGGTGCAAAGATCATCGGCGCCGGACTCGGTGCCGGGACGCCCCTGCAATCGTTTGTGCTCAATGCAATTGCAGCATGGGAATGGGGGCTAACCAACCAGTTTCGCTACAAGATCCGTGTCGTTTCTAACTCTTACGGCAGTCCCGGACCATTTAATCCAAATGATCCGATAATGAGGGCGGCTGAGATGGCCTATGGCCGCAATATTACCGTATTGTTCGCCGGGGCTAATTCGGGCCCGGGCCGTGGAACCTGGAATTCTTACGCGAAGGCGCCGTTCGTGATCGGTGTTGCAGCGGGAACAAAAGAGGGGACGCTGGCCGATTTTTCTTCACGCGGCATTCCTCGGGCGGAGCGTCTCGGAAATGATGATCCGCTCGATGACTTTGACGCACCGACGATCACCGCCCCTGGCACTGGCCGAGCGTTTGCATCTAACGCGTCGCGATTCACTTCCGGTATTGTTTCGGTTCGCTCGCTGCTCACATCCGCAACCGTCGCGGCTGACAGTGAACTGACCCCGACCGAAGCGTTGTTCTATACGCAGAAATCGGGCACCTCGATGGCGACGCCGTTTGCGGCAGGCGTTGTGGCATTGATGTTGGATGCCGACCCGACGCTTACGCCCGATGAGGTCAAGCAAATATTGATCGAGACCGCCTCGGTAATGCCGGGATACGAAGAATGGGAGGTCGGCGCCGGATATATCAACGCTTACGCCGCGGTTGATAAGACCTTTAACCGATCGAAGGGTTTCCGCAGCCGCCAGGATGCGACATTCAACCTCACATTGACCGAATCGACTGCCGAGGTACCGTTCCATATCGATTTCAATCCCGTATTCTCGGGGCCGACCTCGACCAACGCCGTACCATTCAATGTGGAAACCGGCGTGAGTCTGCTGGACGTTAGGGCGACCGTAGATGTACCCGGAGAACCAGGGGCGACAAATGTGGTCGGCATTCGTCTTCATGCTCCGGATGGGACGGTGATCTCACCTGGCTTTCCCATCGGTACCAGTCCGTTTCGTCAGGTGCTTGTAGAAAATCCTGCGCCTGGAACGTGGTATGTCGAGGCTCGGGGAACACGCGGCCTTTCAACCGTCCCGCAATTCACTTCGCCCGCACAGGTCGCGGCCCCCGGACCCGTTGACGGCACCGTTGCAAAGGTCTCGTATAATCTGCCTCCGATCGCAGACATAAACGGACACCCGAAAAAGAATTCGATCGAGATGGCTCTAAAGAGTCGGTTGATCGACCTCTTCGCCGACGGTACATTTCGTCCGAATTCAACTTTGACCCGTGAAGAACTCGCACGGTCGTTGGCCCTAAACACAAGCCTGAGACAGTCGATCGGAGCAACTCCGAAGTTCGGGGATGTTTCCGGAGATCTATTAGGGATCGCCGAAGCCGTTACGGCAAAGGGCTCGACACTTCGGGACTACGATTTCGTCGGGTCGGGAATGATGAGCTTTACCGGATCCACATTTAATCCGGGAGGAACCGTTAGTCGATTGGACTTTGCGGTTGCCCTAATCAAGGCCCTCGGCCACGATGGGGCCGCCCGCGGACTGGCCAATTCGACGGTCACGTTCAACGGAACGCCGCTCACCGACAATGCACAGATCCCGGGACCGCTGCGCGGATACGTCCAGCTCGCGATCAATAAGGGTCTGTTCGAGGCATTCCCGGCAGAGATCCGGCAGATCGCCCCTGGGCAATTCGTAGCTATCCCGGGGCCGAGGTTCGAGCCGGGCACGACTGTGGATCGGGCTGATTTCGCAGCGAGGCTAAATACCTATCGAACTCTATTTTCGGCCGGCGGATAAGAAATTCGTTCCGGGCGGGGGCTGGGAACGAATAACGACGCGGGATCTAATGAGCCACAGTTCGTCAGGTTCCGCGTTCGTTTTTCAAGAATTGCTCAAGACGCGCAGCACCCAGGTCAAGAGTTTCTCAATACAAACGAGGCATATTCACACACGAACCAATTTTCGGTCTACTTTTTGGAGGAAAAATGAAAAACAAGGCAACTGTAATAGGAAGAAAACTAGTTATCAACACGGCGCTCGTCATCGCGGTTATCGCGGGGATCATGGCGGCTCTTTGGCAGCCAGCCACCCGTTCGGAAGCGGCCGTTTCGCAGGATCCGCTCGCTGAGATATATCGGCGGTCGGCTCCAAATTACGATCTAAATCTGTCACGCAACATGGCCGGCTTACGATTGGCCACCTCTGAGCAGCTCTCAGCTCTTGCAAGTCTTAAAACAGCGGCAGGCGCGCCAAACATGACGGCCCGTTGGAACGACTTTGGCGGTTCGCCGGATGCATTATATGATTTCGCATCTCAACCCTTTTCGGGAACTCCCGAGGAGATCGGCAGGGCGTTTCTGGCTCAGAATTCGGCTCTTTTTGGTATCTCCGAAGCAAATAATTTCCGCGTGTTCAGCGAGAAGGCAGCTCTCGGGGGCCATCTGATTCGTTTCCAGCAGACGTTCCAGGGAATTCCTGTTACTGATGGAGGAATAGGGATCGTGATCAACGGGAACAATCAGGTCATTATGGCCTCAGGGCCCTTTTTCAGAGACGTGAATGTTAACACTCAGCCGACACTGAGCGCGGACCAGGCGAAGGCCGCGGCTGCAGCCGATCTCGCTCGGTTCAGCGCGAATATACCCGAAGCAGTTTCAAATCTATTGCAGACCGGTATCGCGACGCTCACCGCGCAGGCAGCTCCGATCGCGGATCTCGAACCTCAGCTCGGGATCTATCCGACGGCCGACGGGTACCGGCTGGTTTACAAGGTCGCAAAGTTCTCCACCAATCCGTTTGGGCTTTACATGATCTCGGTCGACGCCCACACAGGCGAAATAGTTGCACGCAAGGACTTTGTATCGTATCAAAACCCTGTGCATCCGCTTACTGCAGATATTTTCCCAAAGTATCCGCGGATCACTCAGGAACTAAAAGATCAGGGGATCATCAGCGTTTGCAACAACAAACCGTGCGATCAGGTTCGGGCGAACCTTCGCAAGTTTGACGCCTCAAACGTCTTTACCGGGCTGAACGGAACCCTCACCGGCACGCACACGGTCGTAAATAACGCACTCGCGACCAAACAGCCGTTCGGCCAGGCCGCGCTCGGAACCTGGCACTTCGCTCAGGACAATCCGGCCGGGCTCGAGGCCAGAACCAATGAGATCGACCATTTTGCCGAGCCCGCGGAACATCAGGACGAGATAAATGCGTTCTTCTTTACAACCTACCTACTTGAATACGTCGATCACCTTCACCGGGCAGGTGACGCGGGAACTTTCGGCTCAACCGGCAGTTTTCCCGATTCATATCCAAATTCAAACACCCCGCTGCCGGCGACCGTTCATATGCCCGATGTGCTCACTCCGCTTGCCGGAGGCAGCTATCCGCCGCCAACCGATCCGGAATTCGTACAGAAAGTGCTCGGCCTCGATAATGCCTTTGCGTTAAATCTGACAAGCATCATCGAGGGTGTAACGGCTTCGAAATCGCCGATCGTGGTCAATCCGACGAGCTACGGGCATGGTTTCCTCTTTAATGACACTGCTCTCGAGGGCACCGTTCCGTATCATGAAGGTATGCACGCCATCACTTCGCCGATCGCCGGCCTCGAAGGCACGGAGGGCAGTGCCCTAAATGAGGGCCAGGCAGATATGTGGGCCTTCACGATCACCGACAACCCCAGCCTCGGTGACTATGTGGTAAATGGCTATCGGCTTCGTCAGCGTTATCGCGAACTCGGACGCAACCCCGATTCGATCGGATATATCCGAAGCGCAAATTCGACGCTGAAATACTCGGATCTCGCGACACGTATTATCGATGGCACGCCTCAATTCGAAGAACATTATGATGGCGAGATCTATATGTCGACGATGTGGGACATCCGGACAATGCTGAACAGGATGTATCCGCAGAACACCCAATTCAAACGTCCTCGGCCGGAGGACGGCCAGGCACTTAAGGCCATAACCAAGGGAACCAACATCTTTGAGCGTCAATTCCTGGGCTCGATGTATATACTTGGCACCACGGCGCCCGACACGCTTGTGAAATCACGCGACGCGATGATCGTCGCGGACCAATTGCTCTATTCGAGCGATCCGACCGACTCAGATGCACCCGGCAAGCACCGGGCCCTGATCGAACAGATGTTTGCCTCGAAGGAACTGGGCGTGAATGCGGTCGAATACTCGGGTGGCAGGGTCACGGTCTCCACACAAGTGCAACCATTTGTCGGCGGTCAGGCCGCACCGGCGGTTCCGCAGAATGTTCAGGTCACGCCTGCTTCGACCCGTTCACTACGCGTAACATGGGACGCGGTTCCCGGGACGATCGCATATCAGGTCTTGAAGCGTAAGACCGCGTTGGCCGGGCAGCGTGAGCCGAATGGAAAACGGCCATACAACGATGGAGACGCGACTACGACCGGATTCCGACACGTAGCTTATGTTTACGGCGGTGCAAATTCATTCGTCGATAACGGCAAGGTTCAGGAGATATTCACACCCGCGGGGTTGAATAACCTGTTCGACAGCGAGTACGTTGTTCGCTCGATCGGCGTGAACGCCACGGGACAAGTAGGTTTTTCAGGCCTCTCAGGTTCGTCCAGAGCATTGCAGGTGCGTCAGGATCTTACCGCTCAGGTCGATTCCGCCTTGTCGAACATCAGCTTTACCGGCGGCATAACGGCGTTTGACAATAAGCTGACAAATGCTCGTGGAGCGTTCTCTACCGACAAGACGATCTATACTCCGATCGAGTTCCAGGTGGTCAGCATTTCAAATCCGACAGTTACGGTAAGAAATGCCGACGCACCCGGGAACACGTTCGTTTACAACCAGACGCTCGCGTTAGGTGCACAGTCATCCGCTAAACGAATGGAATTTAACAATCCGATGACGCAGTTGTTCACCTTCGATGCCCGGATCTATGGCAACGCCTTAGCCGGCAACACGGTCGGTACAGGGACTCAGAACGGAGACGGCACTTCCAATCCACCGCCCCCGGTCATTTACTCTCTGTATAACGAGGCCTTCTCAGGAGCCTTGATCGCTGGTGAGCCGACCGCCACGGGCGGAGCGAGCCTGACCTGGGGCGATCCGATGTTCAAGGGGATAACCTGGGACGACATCCTGATCACAACCAAGTCTGATGCCCTGGCACTCGAGGCACGCCTTACGTCGTCCACGGCAGTAGATCTGGATTTCGAGCTGCGAACGGTCGATGGCCAGGTCTTGTCATCGTCTGCCGGCGCGACCGCGACGGAATTTGTCTCTTCGGGAGTCTCACCCAATACGACCTATGTCCTTCGCGTTAAGGGCTTCGCTAACGGGCCGGCGACCTTCAATATAGCGACAACTCAGCTATTGCCGAATGGTTCTCCGAACGAAAATGGCGGAACCCGGACAAGCGGCGGTTCCGGCATCAACCCGGCCACGACCAATCCGGTGGCCGGACTGTTCCGGTTCACTGTAAATCCATTGACAAATCGGGTAACCTTCGTGGTTCTTCGATAGCCAAGGGGTGATTGGGATCACCTTCGGGTGATCCATTGATGGTGAAGTCCTTCGGGGCTTCACCTTTTTTGTGCTCAAGTTCTGCTCAAGAATCGCTCAAGCGGCCCCTCGTATCCTCAGAATAGAAAATAGTACAGAAATGCGGCCACGGGAGGAGAAAGAGGATGAAACCGAACATTAAATTATTCGCTGTAGCAATATTCACCATCGTGACGAATCTCACGGTTTTGGCGGCTCCATCCGTGGACGGGTTGCTCGCGAGTCGGATAAGTTCGGCCCCTCTCTCACTGACACCGGTCGTCATTACCTTCGACCATCAGATCGGGAATTCCGATTTTCTAATGCTCCGCTCGATGGGAATCAACGGCGGAAGATACCTTAATCAGCTGCCTATAGTTCTGACAAGCATAAACCGGTCACAGCTCAACGCTCTGAGGACCCGAAGCGGAATTCGATCGCTCTATGCAAACCGTACGTTCCGGCTTCTCGATCTCGAAGGACGAACGATCACCGGAATTGAGAATTTGATCCGCGACTCCGAGGCAATCTCCCGCAACAACGGACTGCCGGTCTCGGGAAAGAACATCGGCATTTCGTATATAGACACCGGCATCGACGCCACGCATCCCGATCTTCAGCTCGGGCAGAACGTCATTCAAAACGTGTATTTTGCGACGGCTGAGCTTCCGGTCGAGCCGCCTGCCGGATTTCTGCCGGTCGTTCCGGTCGAAAACGCTCCGATTTCCGACGTCGAGGGCGGCCATGGGACGTTTGGTGCGGGTGTTGCGGCTGGCACGGGAGCTGCGTCAGCGGGGCTTTATACGGGGATGGCCCCGGGAGCGAAACTTATCGGTATAAGAGCGGGAAATGATAACGGCTTGAGCACTTACGCGATCGTTCAGGCGATGGACTATACGCTTGTCAATCAGTTTCGATACAATATCCGCGTATGCAACAACTCATATGGTACCGTTTTGGCTGACCTGCCATACGATCCGAACGATCCGATCAATGTCGCCACGCGAATGATGCATGACCGCAATATCACGGTCGTTTTCGCCGCCGGAAACGGCATCAGTGCCGGACCCGGTCAAGGATCGGTGGGAGACGTTCCGGGTGCAATTAACCCTTTCTCGGTGGCTCCGTGGGTAATTTCTGTTGCCGCCGGCGAGAAGCGCGGCCTTGGAACTCCGGCCGGTTTTTCCTCTCGAGGTGAGAATAACGGAACGGGCAGCGACACGGCCGGACAGCCGGCAGATCCGACGACCGCTCCTAATCTGCGTCCTGACGTTATCGGATCTGGCGTCGATATCAAGAGTACACGCTCAAAAGCGCCGGGAGTGACGAATGTGGCCGGAACCTTGCCGGTTTTTGTCGGAGCCAACGATCTCACGACCATACCGCCGGCATTGCTGCCGTATTACACGACGTCACAGGGAACGAGCTTTTCAACGCCCCAGGTTTCGGGCATAGTGGCCCTAATGATGGAAGCAAACCCGCTGCTGACTCCCGATGACGTCGTCACGATACTTAGGAAAACGGCCACTCCTATGCCATACGACGAACGTTCCGTCGGGGCCGGTTACGTCGACGCTCACAACGCGGTACGAACCGCGTTCGCGCTATCTCAGGTCGATCACCCGGCCGACCTTTTTCCGGTGAACGACCCGGATGCACCACAGATATCGGACGCTGTTGATGACCAGATAGGAACGACCGCTCAGGATATTCGAGACGGCAAATTCAAATACAATGCGGCCGCCAACGAGATCATCTACACGTTAACGCTCACCGATATGTCGGTCACCACTCCGAACATGAGATGGACGATGACCTCGACATTCGGCCAGACACAAATATTTGTCACCGCGTCGGTGGATGAGACAGCGACCACCTACGAATATGGGAGGGTCACTACACTGCCAACCGGAACACAAAATCAGGAAACGCTGGGACCGGCAGATTTCGGCGAGATCAGCGGGAATACGATCACGATCAAGCTCGCTCTCGATAAGATAA
The DNA here is from genome assembly GCA_964432145.1 of uncultured Chloracidobacterium sp. Classification (GTDB taxonomy): domain Bacteria; phylum Acidobacteriota; class Blastocatellia; order Pyrinomonadales; family Pyrinomonadaceae; genus OLB17. The sequence goes on along the minus strand of CAYSMU010000030.1, from coordinate 1,799 downwards.
ACGCGGCCGTAGGAACGAACGTTCTGGGCACAACCTCGACCCGCACCGAGGCCGAAGCCCAGATCCTGATCGGATCCTCACTGACCGGCGGATTGTTATTGAATTCCGATGTGGCGACGGGCTCCGACTTCGAGATCCGCGAAAGCGGCACGCCCACGCCGACCGCAACGCCCACGGCGACTCCAACCTCAACGCCGACTGCAACGCCAACTGCGACTCCAACGTCAACGCCTACGGCGGCTCCGACTGCGACACCCACACCGGCTCCGACCCCGGTTCCCGATGAAGGCAAATTTGACGAGCGATATTCAGGAACGCTTAATCCCGGCCAAACATCTGTAACTATTGCGTTTAAAGTTAGACGCCCAAGGATCGAGGCAAAACTAAATCAGAACCATGGTAATCAAGAGATCGCATTCGAGCTTCTCGATGCAAACGGGTATTTGATAGCCGTAGCCGATGAACACAGTCTTGAAGTCGGTGATCTTCCTGCCGGAGTGTATTTCTATCGCGTTCGCGGCAACGTAACCAAGGCCGTCGATTTCACGATAAAAAGCACACAGGGCTGGTGAGATAACCCAAATGCGAATGACGGGCTAACGCACAAAAAGTTCTTCAACATTCCAAAGCGAGAACGGCATGATCCCGCTCGGCGACAGATTCCCGATCCGCTTATTCGCGGCAGACACAATGTGCCGCGAAACTATGGGAATAACCGGCATCTCGTCGGCGACTATGCTTTGGATCTCCGCAAAGACCATTTTGCGTTTTTCCTGATCTCGCTCAACTGACTGTTCAGAAAAGAGCTTATCAATACGCGCCTCCCATTCGGTGGCCGGAGTCTTCTGTTTTGGACGCCACTGATGGGCGGCGGCATTGCTCAGCAGGAAACTCGCAAATGATGAAGGCTCTGTGTCTGTCTGAGACAATCCCAAGAGGACGGCGTCGTAATCGTATGTTTTGTTCCAGCGTTCCGTCACCGCCGGGAACTCGATCGGGGCGATCTGCATCTTGATCCCAAGCTTGGAAAGGTCTTCCTGGATCACCGCGGCCATCAGCTTTCTGGCTTCATTCTCAACCGGGAGGATCAGCGTGAACTCAACCGGATTGTTGCGTGAGTCCATTAGGGCCGGTGACTCCGGAGTTCCTGCCTTAACAAAGCCGGATTCCAAAAGAAGCTTTTCCGCCTGGGCGAGATCATAGTTGATCTTCGGGAGATCCGGGCTGATCCAAAAGCGATTACCGGGAGATACAAATCCGTAAAGCGGCGTTGCGAGTCCTTGCAGCGTTACCGTCGCGATCGTCTCTCGGTCGATAGCGAGTGCGATGGCCTTTCTAAATCTCTTGTCGTTGAACCATTCTCGCTTTATCGGACTACCAACCGCGGCACCGTTTGAGTCGACCGTGTTCAAATTGAACCACATGTGGTCGATGCCGAGGCCCGGCCCGACATCGAATGGGCGAACGTCGCCCTTCACTTTTGAGAACTCGGTAAAATCAGATGTCCTGACACGGTCGCCGATATCGATATTACCCTGATTCAAGCGGGCAAATGTATTGTTAGCATCCGGAATTATCTCGATCTTAAGCTTATCAATATATGGAAGCTGCGTTCCGTTGTTGTCCTTTTTCCAATAATTGGGATTTCGGACGTACTCGATCCGCTCGCCCGGCGTTGTTGCCTCGATCGTAAACGGGCCGCTTGATACGATACTCGCCGGCGGGCTGTTGACCGCCCACGCCTCGGCCAATTTGCCCGCCTTCATCTCGGGCTCCAGTACGCCTGCAGGCAAAACCCC
>CAYSMU010000029.1:0-13864 GCA_964432145.1 uncultured Chloracidobacterium sp. | reverse complement strand
TCCGTCCGCTCCTCGGTCGGTTTTTCGGGACGGTCGCCTCGGTCATTGCGGTCACGTCCACCGCGTCCGCGTCCGCCGCGGCCCCTGCCGCGATCACGTTCGCCGCGATCGTCAACCGGCCGGGCCTCAGCCTCCTCGACCGGGGCGGCTTCCGATACTGCCGGTTCCTCGACGGCCGGTTCCGGTTCGGCGGCTTCGACCTCGATCGTTTCGTCAGCAGCCTCGGTAACAGCTTCGATACCTTCTTCAAACTCGGGCTCGTCGCCCTCGAGAGCCTCGGCTACGTCCTCCGGATGGCCTTTCGGTTTTGGCTTGGCTCCGCCGCGTCGGCGGCCGCGTCCACCGCGGCGAACCGCCATTTCCGCGTTGCCGTCAGATTCTTTCAATCCGGCTTCGGCGTCCTCGAGAGGTTCGTCCGATTTGGTCTTTTTGCTCTTGGACGAGGTTTTGGCCTTCGAGGCGGTGCTCTTTGCGGGCTTTTCAGCCTTTGCCTTGGCGGGCTTCTTGGCAGCCGCTGCTTTGCCCTTACCGCGTCCCCTGGCGGGTGCGGCCGGTTCGTCGTCCTCATCGGCTATCCGCTCGAATCCGTTGGCCTCTCCGGCGACCTCGGCCAGAAGCGAGCCGACCTCGGCGACGCCCGTCGGTTCCATATCGAATTCGACGGCTCTCACGCGGTCGACGATCGCCTCCTGGCGAAAGGCGTCCTTGAACATCTCGCCCGTATCTTCGTCATCGGCGATACGCTCAAAGCCGCCGCTGTCGAAGACGATCTCGATCGGTTCGATCTCGGCTTCCTCGATAGCTGGTGCCTCAGCCTGTTCTTCCCGCGGCGGAATCTCCTCGTCCCTGCCGCGGCGTCCGCGGCCACGGCCGCGTTTCGGCTTATCGTCTGCCGGAGCTGGCGGCAAGATCTCGTCGATATCGATCGGCGAATCGGCGAGCGGCTCGACGAGGTCCTGAACGGACTCCATCTGCTTTTCACGCTCGATGCGGCTGCGGTCGATCTGCTCATTGGCCTCACGTTTGGCTTCCTCGGGCGAGCCTTTCTTGGCCTTTTCCATTACGATGCGTTCGATCTCTTCTTCTTCATCGAAGAAATCGGACACATACAGGAAAGCGTCGCGTTCGAGGCCGATGTCGACAAACGCAGACTGCATTCCGGGCAGCACGCGCATAACGCGGCCCTTGTAAACATTGCCGGCGACGCCGGTATTTTCCTCGCCCCGCTCGATGTAAAATTCGGTAACCTTGCCATTATCCAGAATGGCTATTTTTTTTTCGCGTCCGTTGACGCTAACTATCATTTCTTTTGACATACACAGATCCTTGTCTTAAATTTCGGTCTCTTTGCCTTATTTAAGCTGGAAGGGCGGTTAGAAGTTTGGTTTTTGAATGGATCTAGGCCAGCGGCTCGAGAAGAGCGGACACACGTGTATTGGTCTTATAGCTTGGTCTTGGAGCTGTGCCCCAAATAGACAAGTAATGAAATGAATTCACGCTAGGAAACTCTCTGTGCGGCGTGTGCCGTCGGGGCTCACGCTGTACGCCGGGGAGCACCTATCTTACGTAAGATCGTGCTCAGACCCGTATAGATCTCGAATCTGCAAGGACCGTTAGTCCTATCAAAAATCTTCTAACTGCATGCTCTTCAGCTCGCAGCCCGTAGGCCGCTAATGCGGCAAACTGCGACAAGTATATCTAAACGCGATCGTTTAGTAAACAAGAAAATGCCGGTTGTCCCCGTCGCATCGCGACATCTGATCGCCGCCACGGTGACCGGGACGTCGTAGCTGACGAAGATGTTCGGGAAAAATTCACGGCTACGATCATCGGGCCGCTGAGCGACTAACCGCCCCGGATTCTGACAAGAATATTCATCCGCGATACAATAATCGAAATGCGGAATGCGGATTTCGAAGTGCGGAACTGAGGCAGGGCAAAACGCCGGTTATGGAGATCTATTTTCAGCTTGTAAACGATGCCGCGGGGCTAAAGAAAGCTTGTGAGGAGCTGAAGGGTGCGGCCGCGCTCGGGTTTGACGTTGAGACCACCGAGCTTGATCCGTACCGCGGCGATCTGCGGCTCGTGCAGCTCTCGGACGGGCGGAATACAAAGGTTATTGATCTCAGAGCGTTTGCTGGTGATGATTGGGGAGCGGGAAGACGAGAGAACCACGCCGTCGGCGAAACGCCTACACCCCTCCTTCGTAAGGAGGGGAGTCCATTACGTGAGAGTCCGGAGTTGCAGCCATTGAGGGATCTGCTTTCCTCGACGACGCAAACTAAGATCGCGCACAACGCGAAGTTCGATACGAGCTGGGTAGGCCATCATCTGGGATGCGAGGTCGGCGGCGTTTATGACACTTACCTGGCGAGTATTCTCATCGCGGCGGGCGAGGGAGACCGGCGGCACGGTTTGGCGGATGTGGTGCAGTTTTTCCTAGGGCGCACGCTCGACAAGACCGAACAGGTCAGCGATTGGTCGGCGAATGAGCTCTCGCGATCGCAGATCGAATACGCCGCAAAGGACGCCGCGATCATGCCCGAGGTCAAGGCAAAGCTCGACGAACGCATCGTCGCGGACGGCCTGGCGGACGTGCTCGAGCTCGAGAATGAATGCGTGATGCCGATCGCCCAAATGGAGCTGAACGGCTTTTATCTCGACCAGGAGCGTTGGCGTGAGCAGCTCGCCAAGATGTCGAAGATCCAGAAAAAGACGGGCGATGAGCTGCAGCATCTGCTCTCGGCGGGCGTCGCTCAGGCGTCGCTTTTCGGCCAGACTCAGATCAATCTCGACTCGATCGACCAAGTGACGAACGCCCTTTTGAATCTCGGCGTGCCGGTGCCGAACACGACGCGTGCGTGGGAGCTGCAGCCCCTCGCTGAGGAATATCCGGTCGTCGCCAAGCTGCTCGAGTATCGTGCCGCGGCCAAGGCAAGCCAGAGCTTTGGCGAGAACATTCTCGAATTCATCGAGCCGGCGACGGGGCGAATTCACGCTGATTTTCGCCAGATCGGCGCACCGACGGGACGCTTCGCGTGTTCGAAACCGAACCTCCAGCAGATACCGCACGAAGAGGAATATCGACGCTGCTTTCGTGCTCCCGAAGGCCGCAAACTCGTGATCGCCGATTACTCGCAGATCGAGCTGCGTATCCTGGCGGACTTTTCGGGCGATGCGAATTTTATCAACGCATTCGTCTCCGGCCAGGATTTTCACGCGGCAACGGCGGCACAGGTCTTCGGGATCAAGGCCGAGGACGTGACGGCGGACCAGCGATCGTTCGCCAAGCGGCTCAATTTCGGCGTGGTGTACGGCATCGGAGCGTCGCGGTTCGCGTCGATGACCGGGCTGACGCAACGCCAAGCCGAGGAGACTTTGCGGCGGTACTTCGCGACCTATCCGCGAATGGACGAATGGCTCAGAACTGCAGCAAAGAATGTACTTACGGAACGCTCGGCCCGTACGACGTCAGGGCGTCTGGCGAGAATGACGTTCGATCCGAACGACCGTTCGTCGGTCGGTGCGGCACAGCGTTATGCCAAGAACATGCCGATACAAGGCACGTCCGCCGACATTCTAAAGCGTGCCTTACGGCTGCTGCACGATGACATTCGCGGCACCTCGGCGATGCTCGTCAACATCGTTCACGATGAGATCGTCATTGAATGCGACGCAGCCGAGGTCGAATCGACGGCTGCCAAACTCGAATCCGCGATGCTGCGTGCAGGCGAGCAATTCGTGAACAACGTGCCGATCAAGGTCGATGTTCACTCGGCAGACGATTGGACAAAGTAGATGGAAACTCTGAATTGCTCCATCCCGTGCAACCTATGCGGCAGAACCGATGCCGAAGAGATCGGCCGTATGGATCGCGACGGCAACTACCTCCGTTCCGTGATCTGCCGTAACTGCGGCCTCGTTTGGTCCGACCCGCGGCCAAATGAGGACGAGATCCGCAACTACTATTCAAAAGATTACCGTATTGAATATAAAGGTACCCTTACGCCAAAGCTCAAGCATGTATATCGTGCGGGCCGGGTCGCTGAGCACAGATTTCGGCAGATCGCGGACATCGTCACGCGCGGGGCCCGCGTGCTCGATGTCGGTTCGGGCGGCGGCGAATTCGTCTTTCTGATGCGTAAGAAGGGATTTGACGCGAGCGGCATCGAACCGAACGAGGGTTACGGACGGTTTGCTCAGGTGCACCTTAAGCTGCCTGTAAGGATCGGCTTTGCCCAACAGATCGAAGCCGCAGACGGGCCATTCGACCTGGTCACGATGCATCATGTTCTAGAGCATCTCGACGATCCGGCACTTGTGCTCGGCAAATTATACGACTCGATCGAGGAAGGCGGTTATCTCGCCGTTGAGGTCCCAAATGTCGAGGGCACTTGCTTCGCCCCCGTCCATCGCTTTCATCAGGCACACTTATACAATTTCAACAACAAGACGCTTGAGGCGATAGGCGAAAACGCGGGCTTCGCGGTCCACAGGTCCGAAGCGTCTGACGACGGCGGTGTGATTAGGACTATATTTAAGAAGACCAGCGTAAAGCCGCGGCTCGTCACGACAATTCCAGGCAATTATGAGCAGGTTGCCGCGATCATTCGCGGCCACACACCCGGAGCGCACTACCTTACGATCAGGCCATACATTAGGCCGTTCAGCCGCCTGCGAATGAACCTTGCGGAGAAAAGTGGTACGAAAGGCTGCCCGGACGCGTACACGGTGCTTGAGAGGCTATTTAGCTCTGCCGCATGAGTTTAAGAGATCGTCACTCGACCTTTCTGGCACGTGTCACTCGGCCCGCCTGGTGAAATTCGAGTCCGGTAACAGCGCCTGCCTGATCTTTGACAAATTGAATGCAGGCGTCGACGACCTTGAGGAAGAATGATGTCTCGCTTTCCGCGTACATCTCCACTGCCCGCGGCTGGCCCGGCGGCAGCAAAGTAAGATTATTGCCTTCCTTACCTATCATGAACGAAAGCCCCGGGGCAACATCGTATTTCCCGACGTATCGATCGAGGAGCTTGTTATCAACCGAGATCTCTTTACGCTCTTTCGGTACCTCGTACTTGTCACCGTAGAGGACCGCTAGCAGGTCGTTGCCAACGACATTCGCCATTCCAGCAGTATTGTTTAGCAGGACGATAATTACGGAGTTATCGGCGGGAACGCGGATGATGTACGAGCTAAAGCCATCGATACCGCCGGTGTGCGACTGAATGGCTCGGCCGTTGTGAGTTGAGACACCCCAACCGTAGGCGTAGTTTCGCTTCTCAGGTTTGAACACCGCGTCGAGCGACTTTTGCGAGAGAAGCTTGGTTGTATTGAGTGCCTCGCTCCAGCGGTAAAGGTCACCGACGGTCGAATAAAGTGCACCGGCTGAGAACGGGGCTTTCATGTTGATCACATCGGCTGGGGCGACGTCACGGCCGCGTTTCGAATAACCTGATGCGAAGTTCTTTCCTGTTTGTTTTCCGTCATCGTAACCAGTATCAGCGAGTTTGAGCGGGTCGAAGATCTTAGCTCTCATGAATTCCGCGTAAGGCTTGCCCGATACCTTTTCAATGATTAGACCGAGAAGGATGTAGCCCGTGTTCGAGTATTCAAAATCGCTGCCAGGGGCAAACCTCAGGGGCATCGAACGGACGAGATCGATGACCTGAACGGTCGACAGGTCCTCTTTCTTCTTCGTGGGCCAGTCGGGCAAGGCAGTGATGTTCGGTATACCCGACGTATGTGTCAACAGTTGATGAATGGTGATCGACTTCCACGAATCAGGGCAGTTCTCGATATATTTGCACGCGTTATCCTGCACGCTCAACTTCCCGCTTTCCTGGAGCAGCATGATCGCGGCTGAGGTGAATTGTTTGGTCAGCGAGCCGATGCGGTACCGAAGGGCCGGGTCATTTGCGGCTTTGGTCTCCGCGTTCGCAAAGCCGTAACCCTTTTGCAACAAAACTTTTCCACTTTTGGCGATCAACACAGAGCCGCCGACTTTTTTCGTTTGCCAAACGGCATTCATGTACTCGTCCGCCTTCGTGCTTATATCTGGCTGAGATACGGCACTTTGTGCGAGCCCGGATACGGAATGCAGAATGAGAAGCAAGAACGCAAGGAAAAGGCGTTGTATGATAGTTCGATAACCCATCAGTTTTGAGGCTCCTGGTCAGATATTCGGCGATGGTGATACACCAGTCCAGATTGTAAGGCGAAGTTTAGGGCGAAATGGTTTCAAAAGATCAGCTCAGGTGGTGAGAAATTCGGCGACTTTTGCTTTGACGATATTTTGTATTTCAGCGAGGCCTTCGGCTGTCGCTGCCTCGAAGCGGAGAACGAGCAAAGCCTGAGTATTCGATGGCCGGACAAGTCCCCAGCCGTGTTCGAATTTGATCCGGGCACCGTCGATCGTGTTTACAGCGTGTCCGAGGGTTTGGAAATGTCTGGCGATCTTTGCGGCAACGTCGAATTTCGTTTCGTCCGGGCATTCGATCCGAATCTCGGGCGTCGAGAAAGTCCGCGGCAGGTCGGTTAGTAATTGCGAGAGAGGTCTATCGGTATTTGAGAGGATCTCCAGCAGCCGTGCCCCGGCGTAACAGGCGTCGTCGAAGCCGTAAAAGCGGTCTTCGAAGAAGATGTGTCCGCTCATTTCGCCCGCGAGGGCGGCACCGGTCTCTTTCATCTTAGATTTGATTATCGAGTGGCCCGCCTTCCACATAATTGCGTTGCCGCCGTTGTTCTCAATGTCGTCGAAGAGCGTTTGTGAGCATTTGACCTCGGCGATGATCGTCGAGCCGGGCCGTCGGGCGAGGATCTCTCTCGAAAACAAAACCATCAGTTCGTCGCCCCAAATGATCCGGCCGGTTTCGTCGACAACCCCAATACGATCTGCGTCACCGTCGAACGCGATGCCGAGATCAGCCTTCGACGAGCGGACTGCGGCGATCAGGTCTTGCAGATTTTCTTCGACCGTCGGGTCGGCGTGGTGGTTTGGAAATGTCGAGTCGGGCTCGGTGAAAAGCTCTTCGAGCTCGATGCCGAGCTTTCGATACACCGGGACAGCAGTCACACCGCCCATACCGTTGCCAGCGTCGATCACGACGCGAAGTTTTCGCTCGCCCAGGGAGACGCGGGAGACGATGTCCGAGACGTATAGGTCAAGGACATCTAAACTCTCGACTATGCCGCAAGACTGGCCTTCCGCTGCTCCCACCACACCGGCCTTCGGCCACCCCTCCTCAGGCATGAGGGGAGCTGGCGGTTTTGACAATGCGATCTCCTTTATCTCCTGTATTTGCGAGCCAAAGAGCGTATGCGTGCCGAGGCAGATCTTGAAACCGTTGTGGTCGGGGGGATTGTGCGAACCGGTGATCATAACTCCGCCGTCGACGTTACGAGTAAACACCGTATGGTACAGCACCGGTGTCGGCACTCTGCCGACGATCACAACGTCACAACCGGCGGCGGTGATGCCTTGAGTGAGCAGTTCGCAAAAGCGTGGCGAACTCTCACGAGCGTCATATCCGATCGCGATCCGTCCGGCCCCGTTGCGACTCAGGAATGTGCCGATAGCCCGGGCAAGCGTCGAGACCGTCTTGTCGGTGAGCTGGCGGCCGACGATGCCGCGGATGTCGTATTCGCGAAAGATATTTGGATCCATACGGTCAGACACGATTTTCGCGTAACCGGTGTGACTAAGCAATTGATCGGATGAATAACTCAAAGCCGGTATCTTGCTCAGGCCAGTTACACGCGAGGCGATGTAACCACGGGCTATCTTTGGTATACTCACCGGTTGCGGTATGGACAACAGCGCTCCGCAGCCGTGCATCGAAATGATTGGTCATTCTAGCTGGATACTATCGTCGTATATGAACTTAAGGAGATTCTCATTTTTGATCTGTGCCGTCGGCCTGATGTTGGGAATGGCGGCCTTCGCCGCGGCCCAAACGCCAACGCCGAGACCTACGCCGCCGCCCGATGAAACAGGCCCGACAAAGGTTTTTGAGGTGAGACTGCCGGTTACGGTGACGCAAGGCAAGAAGCGGGACACGCTGATCAGTGGGCTGACCAAGGGGGATTTTGCGATCTTCGAGGACGGCGTTCAGCAGGAAGTGACGTTCTTTTCGGCCGAAAAGACAAATCCGCCCGTGTATGTCGGAGTATTGATGGATACGTCACCGTCCGCGGCGGGTAAACTGAACTTTTCAAAAGAAGCGGCTGCGAACTTCCTATACACCGTCGTTCAACTCCGCAAAGACAAGGCAGCGTTCATGACATTTGACCATCAGGTTACGCTGCAGCAGGATTTCACCGACAAACTAGATCTGCTGCAGAAGGCTGTTGATAAGGTGAAGAAGCCCGGTTCGCAGACGGCAATGTACGACGCAGTATGGGAATTTGCCGATCAAAAGCTGCGAAATGTTCCGGGACGCCGCGTGATGGTGATCATCACAGATGGCGATGACACATTCAGCCGAGCCGAACTGAAGGACGCGATCGATATTGCGCAGCGAACGGAGACTACGATCTTCGGCATCTCTACAAAGGCCGGGTTTTTGGGAACCGTTCCCGGTGTCGAAGCCGGAACGGTCAAGGACAAGGGTGATAAATTCCTGACCCAGCTATGTGAGGAGACCGGCGGCGAAGCATTCTTCACCGGAGATATGCTGGAGCTTGAAAGGGCGTTTAAGCGAATTTCAGAGGAACTTCGCTCGCAATATCTCATCACTTACCGTCCTGCGGATCAAAGCTATGATGGCCGCAACCGAAAGATCGAGGTCAAGTTAACGGACAAGGAAAAGGCCGACAAGTACAAGATCCGAACAAAAACGAGCTATCGAGCAATCAGAGACAGTTTGAAGTAGGAGTATCCGGATGTTTTCAAAACGAGGTATTTTGGCATTGCTGACGGCGGTGTTTTCGCTTGTCTGGCTGATCGGCCTTTCGGTGGCTGATGCCCAGCAAATGCCGAATCCGATCACGAAGACACCCGCGCCGACATCTACCCCACCGCCGACGCCGGACGATGAGGTCATTCGGGTGGATTCAGAAGTGGTAAATGTTCTTTTTACCGCGCAGGATAAGAATCGGCGGCTACTGACAACATTGCGGCAAGAGGACATCAGGATCCTCGAAAATGGCCAGCCGCAGGAGATAGTTGCCTTTTCTAGGCAGATCGATCTGCCGCTAAGCCTGGCGATCCTTATCGATGTAAGTGCATCTCAGGAACGAACGCTGCCGGAAGAAAAGGCTGCTGCGACCTCGTTTCTCGAGACCGTCGTTCGCCCATCGAAAGACGAAGTTTGCATAATTTCATTCACCGGCGAAGCCACACTCGAACAGGGAATGACCAATAATCTCACCCGGCTCAGGCGTGCGGTGGCAAATGTGAAATTCGTTCCGCCGTCCGGGTATATTGGCGGAGGCGTGATAGCCGGAACACCGCCGATATCAGGCGACAATCAAGCCGTTCAGGGATCGACCGCAATATGGGATGCGATCTGGGTCACATCGGACGAGATCCTCGGCCCGGCTCCGGAGCGGACAAGGCGGGCGATAATCCTTTTGTCCGATGGGGTCAATACGTTTGGAAAGAAGAAGCTGGACGATGCGGTGCAGGCGGCCCTGCGATCCGAGGCGATCATCTATTCCATCGGTATCGGAGACAACTTCTACAGCGGGGTTGATAAGGGGTCGCTCAACAAGATTTCAGAGCGAACCGGCGGGCGGGCATACTATCCGCGCGACGAAGGCGAACTCCGCGAGGCCTTTCGCCAGATCCAGGAAGAAATGAGGTCGCAATATTTGATCGCGTACGAACCCGCGGATCAAAAACGCGATGGCTCGTTTAGAAGGATCGAAATACAGCTTGCAAATCAGCAGCTTCAAAAGGACAAGATCAGGCTGACTCACCGACAGGGTTATTTCGCCAAGAGTTCTCCTAAAAAATAATTGACCTGAAACATTGAAACAAACTAACCGGAGATGCTATTTATGGCTCTCCGGTTTTTGTATGAGCGATTATCTATTTGTGACCATTTGGGAGTTCGATGCCGATCTCGCGGCCGTTTGGTCTGAGATCGAAGATGCCGATTCGTGGCCGACATGGTGGAAGGGCGTCCTGGCCAGTATTGAGATCAAGGGAGGCGATGAAAACGGTGTCGGAAGTATTCGCCGTACAGTTTGGCGGAGTGCTCTGCCATACAGGCTTTCTTTTGACTCCGAGATAACCCTCATTCAAAAGCACAGAATGATCGAGGCTCGCGCGACGGGTGAGCTGAACGGTAAGGGAATTTGGTACTTCGAGGAGATCTCGCCCGACAGGACGCGTGTCAGATACGACTGGCAGGTGTCCACGGGTAGGGCATGGATGAATGTGATAGCTCCGATCGCTCGTCCATTCTTCAAGTGGAATCATGATGTCATCATGCGTTGGGGCGAAGACGGCCTCCGACGCAGACTCGCCGGCGAGAAGGCAGAGCGCTGATCCGCGAATATTTGCTAATTCTGTCAGCTTCTAATAGATTTAGTCTCACAAAGTACCATCGGTTTAAAGATCAAGTTTTGAGGAATTTCAACTATGTTCGGTTTTCTCCGCGCTTCAGTTCGGCATTTGCTGCCGGTAGTTTTCGTTTCATTGTTTGTTTCCTATGGTCTTCTCGGCCAGACATCGCCAACGGCTGCGGCGGAGAAGAAGGATGATCCGCTTAGGCTATTACAGTACAGGCAGATCGGCCCGTTTCGCGGCGGCCGCGTGGCAGCAGTTGCAGGAGTGCCGTCACAGCCGAATGTCTACTATTTCGGGGCGACGGGCGGAGGTGTTTGGAAAACAACAGACGGCGGAGTAAATTGGGAGCCCGTGTCGGACAAATACTTCAAGACCGGTTCGGTCGGTTCGATCGATGTCTCGTTGTCGGATCCTAACATCGTTTACGTCGGGATGGGCGAGTCGCCCGTCCGAGGCAATGTGTCACATGGCGATGGTATGTACAAGTCTGTTGACGCGGGCAAGACTTGGATGCATGTCGGACTTGGCGACTCGCGTCAGATCGGCCGGGTCCGGATCCATCCGAAAGATCCCAATACTGTGTTTGTTGCCGCGATGGGGCATCTCTGGGGACCGAATCGCGAGCGCGGCGTCTTTCGCACTACAGATGGCGGCAAGACATGGCAGAACATTCTTTTTCGCAGCGACAAGGCCGGAGCGTTCGATATTTCATTCGACCCGTCAAACCCCAACGTGATATTCGCTGCGTTTTGGCAGGTACAGCGCACCCCGTACAGCCTGATCTCAGGTGGTGAAGGTTCGTCCGTCTATCGATCTGAGGACGGCGGTGAAACCTGGACCGACATCTCGAAAAATCGCGGGATGCCTGCGGGCGTACTCGGTAAGATCGGCGTCTCAGTTTCGCCGGTCAATCCAAATCGTGTCTTCGCGATGATCGAGGCAAAGGAAGGCGGGCTCTATCGCAGTGATGACGGCGGAGAGAACTGGCAGCGTGTTTCGGACAGCCCGGCGATCCGCCAGCGGCCTTGGTACTACACACGCGTTTATGCCGATACTCAGAACGCGGACATCGTTTATGTTCTAAATGTCGGGTTTCACAAATCGATCGATGGTGGGCGTACGTTTACGACGATCGGTGTCCCGCACGGCGACAACCACGATCTTTGGATCGCTCCCAACAACAATCAACGGATGATCGAGAGCAACGATGGCGGGGCAAACGTCACAAATGACGGTGGCAGAACCTGGACGGAACAGGACCAGGCAACTGCTCAGTTTTACAGGGTGGCCGTTGATAATGACTTCCCATACAACATCTACGGAGCGCAACAAGACAATTCGACCGTAAAAATTCCGTCGCGAACTAATGAGGGTTCGATCACGGAGCGAGATTGGTATGACGTCGGCGGCGGCGAATCAGGGTGGATCGCACCTCATCCGGAGAATTCCGATATTGTCTTTGCGGGAAGCTACGGCGGGTTCCTTACGCGCTATGATCACAAAACAAAACAGCTCCGGAATGTGAATGTTTATCCCGATAATCCGATGGGAGCCGGGGCCGATTCGATGAAATATCGCTTCCAGTGGAATTATCCGATCCTTTTCTCGCCGCACAAAACAAGCGGTAAATACCCGCTCTACGCGGCCGGTAACGTGTTGTTTCGATCTTTGGATGAAGGCCAGTCGTGGCAGCCGATATCGCCCGACCTGACTCGCAACGATAAGTCGAAACAGGGAACCTCGGGCGGCCCGATTACCCAGGACAATACAAGCGTCGAGTATTATTCGACGATCTTCACCGTCGCCGAGTCACCTGTTCAGGCAGGTGTGATCTGGAGCGGCTCCGACGACGGACTGGTCCAAGTGACGCGTGACGGCGGGAAAAGCTGGGCTAACGTCACACCACCCGATCTCACGGCAGTTGCGCAGGTAAACTCGATCGAGGCATCGCCGCACGATGCCGGTACAGCATATTTCGCGGCGACCGCTTACAAATCAGACGACTACAAGCCGTACATTTATAAAACCAGCGATTTCGGAAAAACCTGGAAAAAGATCGTTTCGGGGATCGCCGACGATGCCTTCACGCGGGTTGTGCGTGAGGACCCAAACCGTAAAGGATTTCTGTATGCCGGAACGGAGACCGGGATGTACTACTCGACAAATGACGGTGAGTCGTGGCAGTCCCTGCGGCTTAATCTTCCCATTGTTCCGATCACCGACCTTGCCGTTCACAAGCGAGATATGGATCTCGTGGTTGCGACCCAGGGCCGATCATTCTACGTTCTCGACAATCTTCCGGTCCTATACCAACTTGCCGATGCAGAACGTGCCGACGCTCTTCTGTTTAAGCCGGAAGTTGCATATCGTCAGGCCGGCGGTGGTGGTTTTGGCGGTGGCGGTAACGCGACGGTGGGAGCGAACCCGCCAAACGGTGCTGTAGTCCATTATTGGCTCAAATCGAAGCCGAAAGAGGTATCGCTTGAATTCCTTGACTCGGCAGGCAAAGTGATCCGCAAATTCTCAGGCCGTCCGGCTGGCCAGGGCCAGACTGGACCGCCGCAGGGCGGATTTGGCGGCGGAGGCGAGCCGCCACTTCCGTCGGATATCGGACTGAACCGGTTTGTTTGGAACTACCGGTTACCGAACGCTACAACGCTGCCTGGGTTGATAATGTGGGGCGGCAGTCTGGCGGGCCCGCGGATAGTCCCGGGGAATTATCAGGTACGCCTATCGATCAACGGCAAGGTTGCCGGGACTGAGGCTTTTACACTCAAAGCAGATCCGCGTCTTGCAACCACGCAGGACGATTTTCAGAAGCAGTACGATTTCCTTTTGAGGTCGAACCAGAAGCTTACGGCGACGCATGCGGCGATACTTGAGATCCGCGATCTCAGAAAGCAGCTTGAGGATATTAGCGGACGGCTGAAGCCCGAGCAAAAAGACCTGAAAGACCAAGCGGGCGAGATAATTAAGAAACTCACCGCGGTCGAGGAAGAATTGATCCAGACCAAGATCCGGTCTTCGCAGGATGCGCTGAATTTTCCGATCAAGCTCAACAACAAGCTGGCGGCGCTGTCGTCGATCGTCGACGGAGGTGATTACGCTCCGACCGCACAGGCGTATGACGTGTACAACGATCTCACCGCTAAGATCGACACTCAGCTCACCTCGCTCGCACGGATCAAGGCCGAGGATATTGCGGCCTTCAATCGGGCCTACAACCAAAAGGGACTACCTATTATTGTTGTGCGGGGAAACTGACCAACGGGCGTTAGTCTTTCCAACCCCATGGAGCCGGAGGTGCGTCGATGGCCTTTTTCAAGTCAAACTTGATACTAAAATATC
>CAYSMU010000028.1:0-14110 GCA_964432145.1 uncultured Chloracidobacterium sp. | reverse complement strand
TATATGAAGAAACTCTCGATTTCCGTGATCGCATTGTGTCTGATCACTTTCTCCGCGTTCTCGCAGTCAAGGCAGGGCGTTCTTGACGACGGGTTTACATGGTTCGAGGCCGTGAACGGCGAGGCACTCGGGCCGAACAATATTCCTGTCAGTACCGGCTGGTATCTAAAGATGAATCTTCGCGTATTCGGCGAATATCCGGGCCGCAGTGCGTTCAAGGTGGCCGTTACTCGCGGCGGCACTCCGATCGCGACGACACGCTGCGAGACGGGCCGATACAGCAACACGACCGGTGCTCTCGATGAGAGCTATATGAACACCGTCGATTGCTGGCGAAAGGACACGGCGACAAAAGAGATCGGCCTGTTTGATGTTCAGGTCTTTACCGTGAACGGGACAACGGACGAGGAAAAGCTGGTGCGAACATACAAGATCGACGTTAAGACCGTCAATCGAGTCCGTTCGGGCCAGGAGGCCGGCCTTGCACCGCCGCAGTATTACATCAACCGTCATAACGAAGCTCCCGTGAGCTGGGTGCAGCTGCGGCCGCGTGAATACACGAGCTATCTCGCACGCGACAGCCGTCCCGAACGCTCCGGTGCTAATCAGGTCGAATTCTACTTCAGCCTATCGCCGTCAGAGGTCGGCAAAAACCTGCCGCACGGATATATGCGCTGCTCGGTGAACGGCAAGCGGCTCGAAATGCCCGGGCCCGAGCCCTTTGCCGATCAGGCCATCAGCCGGAGAGAGATGTTTTACACGGTCATCCATCAGGACCGCATCGCACCGCAATACGTGCGAGGAACCGAATACAGAGACGAGATCGGATTTCACATGGTCAGGCTGCTCGCCCCGCTCACATGGGGCCGCGGACGCGACAAATGGGAAAATCGCCTTTCGCTCGACGATCTGCCGGGGAGCTGGGAATGCAGCCTGATGAATAACGGCGAGACCTGGCGAACGTGGAGGTTCACGGTCGCGAACGGCCGCCCCGCCGTTCATCCCGAGCAGAAAGGGAACATCAATCTTGGCTACAACTCTTACCTGATCGATATGGTGATCCCACCGGCTGGAAGTGCCCTCGACAAACGACTCGGGGGGCCGTCGACCGGATTATTCTACGGCCAGCCGTGGACTTCGGCTGAAGGGAAGGCAATGGCGGCCCGTGTGCCGAAGCTTGGCAATCTGTTCCCCGTGCCGTCGAATTCGCCGAATGCGGTGAAACAAAACTGAGGCAAGAATAAAGGCTCGATGAGAAACAAACCGGATTGGGCACGATCTCGGGTTAACTGCGCTTTTCGACCTGCTCCGTTACGGCCCTTGAGAATGACGCGGGATCGATCGCTGGATACTTATAGAGATTGGGCTCGATCTCGGCAAACAGATCCAACAGTTTCTGGCCATCTAACATGCCTTCGTCAAACATTGAGGCGACATCGAGCAGATCCTGGTCGTGTCCGCGCTCGATCTTTGAAAGAGCCTGGCTGTAAGGATCGTAATGAAAGTAACTGACGTTACCTTCACGGGTAATATACTCGCAGCGATCCTGCCAACCGGGCAGCTCCGGGATAAAGTCGGAAGGTGCAGCCAGTTCGATATTAAGTTGAAGCCGTTCCTTTATCTCGGGTATTGCCCGATAAAGTTCGTCCGGCTCCGGAACAAATCGCAGATCGATATCGAGAGTGCTGTCTCTCCATCCGTGCAGAACCGCGGTAGAGCCGCCGGTAAAATAGACCCGTACAACGCTGCGGGTTCGTCTACCGAAGAGCCGCATGAACTCAACTATTTTTTGTTTGCTCGCTAGCTCGCGCATTCGGCTGCTCTTTCGAAGCTAACTAATCGACGGATCAACGCATTGTATCTTGAATGGGCCGAGTCGGGATCGTCCGCCTTGAGAAGATCATAGAGGCGACGCTCGGGAGACGGAAAAACAATTGCAGGAACCGGCAAACCCGCCCGCCGCAGTCGGTGCGCGCCGATCGAGACCAAGAGCGCAGGTACAGTCTCTAACCCACCGGAGAGATCGGCCAAACCCTGCATGATGATGTCTTCGCCCGGTTTCATCATTCGTAATCTTAACCGATGCGGCAATGAAAAAGCACACGCCGTGATGACGCGTGCTTAATAATAACTGGGTCGGACAGAGCCCGTTTTCAACCACCCGCCAGCGCAGGCGGTTTCTGACTATGCGGCTTCGGCGACGACCTTCGGTGCGAGTTCCGCGGCGCCTTCGGCGTACACGCTGATGAACTTGCCCCTGCGGCCCTTATCCTCGAATTTGACGAACCCGTCGATCAGCGAGAAGAGCGTATCGTCCTTTCCCCGGCCGACGTTGTTGCCCGGCTTCCACTTGGTGCCGCGCTGACGGGCGAGAATATTGCCGCCGAGAACTTTCTGGCCGCCAAACTTCTTAAGGCCGAGCCGCTGAGCATTTGAATCGCGGCCGTTTCGTGATGAACCTACACCTTTCTTATGTGCCATTGTTGATTTTGGATCTTGGATCTTCGATTTTGGATTCGAAAACCCAAATCAAAGGCCAAAAGCCATCTCCATTAATCTATCGTAATTTCCGTAAAACCTTGACGGTGGCCCTGGCGACGCTTGTACTGCTTGCGGCGCTTCTTCTTGAAGACAATGATCTTGTCTCCTTTGCCGTGGCCGACCACAGTTGCCTTTACTGACCCGACGCCAACCTTACCGTCGGCCTAGAGCGTGTCGATGTCGACTTTCTTGCCGGCATCGGCGTTGATCGTGGGCACGCGAAGCGTCTGTCCGCTCTCAACAGCAAACTGCTTTCCGCCTGTCTTTATAATTGCGTAACTCATCCTAGTGTTCGCTCCCGATCGATAGGCGCGAAAACAAGCGCCAATCGAAAAACTCAAATTATAGGGAAAATATTCCTTTAGGTCAACGCTCCGTAGCAAGTTTTAGATTTCAGGCAAGCACCTGTAAGAATGGCGTTCGGATTATAATAGAAAAATAGCAATGACCGTTGAGGAACTTTATCAGTTTATAAATGTAAATCCCGGCAAAGGGCTTCCATCCGTGTTTTGGGGGACCAAAATAACCCCCGAACACATTCTCCAGGATCTGAAGAATGGGTTAACTGCCGAGGAAATATCCTCCCAACATCCGGCGATTACGCCGGCACACATTGAGGCAGCCAAAATTTATCGTGAAGTCTTTCCGACAGATAGCGAACGATTGGCCATGATCGCCCTCGGAATCCTGGGCTGGTCGTAGCGAGAATCAAACCGCGGCCGGATTTTTTACTACGGCAATGAACGGCAAGTTGCGATATCGTCCCGCTGCGTCGAGGCCGTAGCCGACGACGAACTTATTCGGGATAACAAATCCGGTGTAGTCGACGACGAGTTCTTTCTTGATCCGCGGCTCCGGCTTGTCGAGAAAAGTCGCTATCTTGATAGAGGCCGCGCCACGTGAGCCGAGGATCTCGATCAGCCTGGTCAGCGTCAGGCCGGTATCGACGATGTCCTCGACGATCAAAACATGCTTGTCGCGGATCGGGTTGCTGAGGTCCTTGAGTATCTCGACATCGCCGCTCGAACTCGTCCCATCCTTATAGCTCGAGACGGACATGAAATCGATGGTCAGCGGCAGGTCGATCTGCCGCATCAGGTCGGCGAGAAATACGCAGGAACCTTTCAGCACGCCGACGAGGACGAGTTCCTTGCCGGCGTAATCGGAAGTGATCTCGGCACCAAGCTCGCGAATGCGGTCGTTGATCTGCTGTTCGGAGAACAGCACCTCAAGGTTTGAATTGGTAAACTCCGTTCCTGCCATTTGGGTAGATTCGGCCGCCATATTTTCCTCGCTAATTTGAAAGAATCGGTATTTAGAAATACTATTCAAACATAGACGAACTTTCAAGGCGGAGGCTTGGAATTCACTTTAAGTTGAATGTTTCGCCCCGGCTCATGTGCGGGCCTCCGCATTTGCTTTGATTATGGCCGATAACACGAAAGAGACCCGCGACCGCGTTCGAGAACTTGTCCGGCAGGTTCTTGCAGCGGTGCCGGCCGAGGCAGAACCGGCCGCGGCGGCAGGCGCAGCGGCGGTCGAGCACGTCGTGGTCAATTCGCTACAGGAAAAGATGGGCCGTGAATGGGACCGCGACGAATCGGCCAAGTCGCTCATCACGGAGGACGATCTTCGCGGGCTTGACGCCGGTTCGAGGCTTCGTGTGGCCGCGAACGCTAAGTTCACGGCCCTGGCCGAAGATATTGTCCATGATCGAGGTATCAGGCTTATTAGAAAAGAGGCGAGACAGAGTACGGCAAAGGTCCGATCGGTCGCGATCGGTTCGGACCACGGCGGGTTTAAGGTAAAGGAGCAGCTAAAGAGTTACCTTTCGGACATTGGCCTGAACGTGCGTGATTTTGGGACCGACAGCGAGGACGCGGTCGATTATCCCGATTTTGCCCATGCCGTCGCGAAGTCCGTTAGCGGGAAGCAAGTCGATATTGGAATAATCGTAGACGGTGCCGGTATCGGCAGTGCGATGACAGCGAACAAGGTGCCGAATGTTCGCGCCGCTCAATGTTATTCCGTCGCTCTCGCAAAGAATTCGCGTGAACATAACGGAGCGAATGTTCTCACGCTTGGCTCAGGACAGAACACGTTCGAAGAGATCAAGGCGATCGTCGATGCATTCATCTCGACGGATATCAGCGAAGAGCGCCATAAGAAGCGCGTCGGAAAGATCGATGCTGTGGAGAGGCAATATATTAGGTGACAGAGCCTTGCTTAAGCCTTAGTATTAATGTTTGGAGATGAATGATGACCAGTACTGAAACTGCCGAGATAATCCAGATACTCAAGCGATTGCCCCCGGATAAGATCGTTGAAGTTCGGGACTTTGTCCACTTTCTGCAGTCTCAATATCTGAGATCTACTCGTATCGATGAGAGCGATGAATGGTCGGACGAGGATCTCGCGGATTTTACGGCTTCGTCCGATTTTGCGAAGATCAGCGGCTAAATGAAATCAGGGGATATCGTTCTCGTGGATTTTCAGGGGGCCCGTGAGATCAAACGTCGGCCGGCAGTTGTTGTTTCGACGGACACATACCATCTTGTGCGGCCTGATATGATCTTGGGCGTTATTACCACTCGCATTGACTCTGCCGACATGGCAACCGACTACGTGCTTCAGGACTGGCAGGAGGCGGGTTTGAAAAGAATTTCGGCGTTTAGATCCTATTTTGGAACGTATGAACGAAGCAATGTGTCGAAAGTAATAGGCCAACTTTCGAACCTAGATTGGAATGAAATTCAGAAGAGATTGCGGATAGCGATCGCGGTGACTGATTGATGAATCCAGCGAATGCCCATTACGACCAACTGATCGACCAGATCACCGACATGGTGCTGGCCAAGCTTTCGGGCGAGGAGTATTGTCCGACATTTTGCCGTGCCGATGTCGAGCGGATCGTGGATGCCGGGGCCGAGCGTATCGGCATCGTACTTGGCGAAACGGCGACGGCACACGATTGGGCGAGCCTGATCGACCATACGCTGCTCAAACCCGAAGCCTCGTATGCGGACATAAAGAAGCTTTGCGACGAGGCGGCTCAGTACGGATTCGCCTCGGTGTGTGTAAATCCGGGATGGGTGAAGCAGGCGGCGGAATTTCTCAAGGGAAGCGGCGTGCCTGTCTGCACGGTGATCGGCTTTCCGCTCGGGGCGACGCTACCCGATGTGAAGGCCTACGAGGCCCGCAGATCGATCTTCAACGGTGCCAGTGAGGTCGATATGGTCATCAACATCGGGGCTCTCAAATCGGGTGATGACTGTGCGGTCGAGGACGACATTCGTGCGGTCGTCGACGCCGCGCATGAGAATCACGTGCTTTGCAAGGTGATCATAGAGACGGCTCTCTTGACGGACGACGAAAAGGTGCGAGCTTGCCTGGCGGCAAAGAACGCGGGAGCGGATTTCGTCAAGACGTCCACAGGCTTTGCTAAGGGCGGCGCCACGGCAAATGACGTCTCGCTCATGCGGCGGACCGTCGGATCGGCTCTGGGCGTAAAAGCTTCGGGCGGCGTGAAGGGGATCGAGGACGCTCGGGCGATGTTCGAGGCAGGTGCGACGCGTATCGGTGCGTCCGTTGGCGTCAAGATCGCGCAGGAAGCGAGCGGGATAAAATCGACCGTTGTTGCCGGGAATTACTAGATATTCGGGTTATCGCTTCGCGCTTAGGGACTGATCAAAGGTCTTTCGATAATCTTTTCCATCCATCTCTATCGTCTTACACATCTCATACAGCCGCGACCGCACACGGACGCCGACTCGATCCTCGAGCGTTTCTTCTCTTTGATTCGGACGTTCGTCAAGATAATTTGTCGTAAATACCGTAAATTTCTTTTCGTTGTAGCGGGAGTTGATGATCAGCGCCAGCGTGTCGCGTACCCAGTCGGTCGGTTTTGACGCACCGAGTTCGTCGAGGACGAGTATCTCCGCATTGAGGACAGGAGAAAGAACGCTCAACTCGGATGTCTGCGTAAAAGTATTGTACGAGTCCTGTATCTCTTTAAGCAGCGAACTGAATTCGTAAAACAGACAGGAAAATCCGCGTTCGGTCAGCCCTTTTAGTATCGAGACCGCGAGATGCGTTTTGCCAACGCCTACGCTGCCCATCAGAAGCAAACCGCGATCGACCGCCGGATATTCCATGGCGAACGCCATCGAACTCTTTAAAGCGGCGATCTGCGACTGGTTCTGCGGTTTATAATTACCAAAATGAAAACCGTCATATCGACGCGGCAGCCTTACGCTTTCGAACTGGCCCAACTGTGACCGCTGCTTTCGGCACGAACAGATCCGCGCACCTTTTCCGGGGACGATCTCCATCCCTGTGCCGAAGCACTTGGGACACTCGTCGGACTCAGGCCCGGCTGCGTCGGCTGGCGAAACAAGTTTCGGGACCGCCTTTAGCGTCGTATTCTTTTGTTTTTCCTGGGGCATTTCGGTGCGGCCGACGGCCGGAATGGTTGGATTATATCACCGGCGAAACCGAATTCAAGTTTTGCCCCGCGTCGCGGCCCGTCGATTGAGTGTAATATAATCGAAACAACGTATGGGATTAGTCAGCAGCTTGATGATCAAACTTGGCCTAGCCGACCTGTCGGGCGAGCGTGGCGAAATTTCGGTGATGGTGCTCGATGACGACGAGCGGCGCCACCGTTGGTTTCGCAAGCGTTTCGCCGGCGACTTTATCGATATAGCATCGACGGTCGAAGAGGCGAAGAAGATACTCGAGTCGGGCACCTATGACGCTATCTTTCTTGACCACGATCTGCTCCCGCATCACTATGTGTCGAACGATCACAACGATTTCGAGAACACGGGCTACGCAATCGCGGAATTTTTGCAGGAGCGAGCCGAGCTGCAGCGTGCGGCGACCATTATCGTTCACACCCGCAATGCCGATGCCGCGATACCGATGGTGCAGAAGCTGCGCGAATCGGGCCGCAACGTCGAATACTGCGCGTTTCCGATGCTGGATCTAAAGATCAGGAACTATTGGAAACGATAAGTCCTTTGGTCATCCTGCCTTCTATTTCTTTCCACCGGACCTCATTTCATCGAGCTGTTTCTGGGTTTCGTCGATCAATTCCTGAAGCTGCTGTTTGAGGCTTTCGCTTTTTTGAGTGGCGATCGACTTTTTGAGCGCCGACAAGTACGCCACTTTTAGGGCCTGTTCCTTAGGTACTTTAATATCCGGTTCGACGCCGACCCCTTCCCAGTTGGTCTTGGTGATCGGATTGATGGCACGGCCGGTGGGAACGAAAACACCAAAATGGTCATTCAGCCGGACCATTCCGCCCGGATTGGCGCCGCCGCCCGTCGTTTCGCCGACGATGGTCGCGCGCTTGAGGACCTTTAGATTATTGGAAAATTCCTCGCCCCCCGAAAATGTTCTTGAGCTTGTAAGAACGTAAACATCCTTGTCGAGAAATTTCCTGCCCGGCACAACCGGCTTTGTCCAAAATTCCTCGGTCCTGTTTGCGGGACGAAAATAAAGGTCATTTAGGTGCACCGGTTTGTCGCCAAAAAGATATGAGCAAACCAAAGCTACCATCGCAGGGCTGCCGCCGCCGTTTTGCCGCAGGTCGAAAATAAGCGCGTCCGTATTTGCGACCATCGTCATCGCGGCCGCTACCGTTTCTGCCCCGGCCTCAGGATCAAAAAACCCGCGGAGTTCTATATATCCAATGTTACCGTCCATCCGCTCCGCCCGGTCAAAGCCGTAATTTGCCCGCTTCATCAGAGCGGCACGTTGAGCGATCTCCTCTGCCGAGGGTTCACGGCGATCGCCGCGTTGCGGCAAGGGATCAAAAGAAAATCTGACACGCAGGTGCTTATCCTTGCTGATCGCCTGCAAATCGGTCGTCAGTTTTTGCGCGAACGCCTGTGAACTCGTGATGGAGTCGTATTCCTTGTTCTTTATGCGCTCACGAAGATCCGTCTCCATCTTTTTTGCCGTCTCGGCAAAGACGTATCCGTCGTTCAGTTCCCTGATCAAATTCTCGATCACCGCCGTCCGCATTGAGGCGTCGATCTGCCGATCAGGCGGTGTGGTCTGCGCCGCGGCGAAAAATCTGAAGATAAAAAGGGCGAGGATCAACAGGGCGATGATACGTGCGAGGATGACGATAGTTTTCATTTGTAATGCTCCGGTCAAATATGAACTAAAGAGAGATACCGCGTATCAGGATGTCTGCTGTCTTTTTTGTCTGGTCTGCAACTTCCGTTCGATCGCCCAGTTCGTAAACGCTAAGGCTGTACGGCAGCAATGCATTTGTGCAGGAGAGAAATGTGTATGCGATGTCGTTTGGGTCGCCGGGCCTGAACTCGCCCGATAGCTGACCCTCGGCGATGACCTCGGCAAAGATGCGTGCCTCTTCGTTGAAATAGCGTTTACGCCGTTCGAGCAGTTTTGCACGAAGCACCGCGAGTAGTTCGTTAAGGCTCTGTGAATAGTGCTGAACGCTGTCGAAGCGATACAGGACCCTCTCGAGCAGCATTTCGCGCAGACGGACCTTCACATCCTTTGGTTGAGCGGCTATCGCCGAGAGGTTTCGCTTCAGGTTCTCGATGATCCGGTCGATATGAGAGAGAGCGATCTCCTCTTTACTCGAAAAGTGCAGATAAACACTGCCTTTGCCGATGCCGACCTCGGCGGCGAGGTCGTCGATCGTCATCTTCTTATAACCGTACCGGGCAAGAAGGCGATCGGTGGCTTCGAGAATGGCTTCGCGCGTGCTGATAGTGCGGGTTGCGTCTTTCATATTGCTGACCTATGACCAAAAGCGTATTGTGGTCATAATAACTAACGGCAACCGCGCTTGTAAAGTTCAATTTTTCGGTTTTTTTTACAATCCAGCCATATCCCACTTTTTCACGACCTCGATTATGAGGTTCGCGACCTTGTCGGTCACTTTCTTATAGTAGAGATCGGCTTTGGCCTGATCGAACTGCGGAAAGCCTTGCCCCTTTTGATATAGTCCGATCGACGACGGCGCAGGAACGGCGGACCACGTGCCGGGTGCCGGGTTGGCGGTCGTCATTTCGGGGCCCGTGTATTTTTCCGCGTGAACGAGGGATTTGTCGATAGCCTGAATAAAGGCGGTCTCATTCCAACCGGCGTCGCCGCCGTCCTCGCCGAAGACTTCCTTTGTCTCGTCGGACGCAAACGACCACCAGTTTATTACCAGGGTCCTGACCTTTTTCTCAATAGCGACCTCGGATGCGACCGACTGCAGTACGGCCGTTTGCCCGCCGCCGTGGCCGTTGAGAATAATGATGTTCTTGAAGCCGTTCTTGACCAGGCCCTCGAGGATTTGTTTTACGAAAGGACGGTACGCTGCCTCAGTGATCTGAAAAGCACCGGGATACGCCTCCATCGAGCCCGTAATGCCGTACGGCAACGTCGGTGCGATCAATGCGTTCGTTCGCCGGGCGATCGTTCTTGCCATCGCCGTCGGGGCGGTGTTGTCGGCTCCATTGTTAATGACACCGTGCGGTTCGAGTGTGCCGGTCGGCAGAAGTACAGTATTTGTCTTCGACGGAACGACGTCCCTGAACTCCATCCAGTTGATGCGGTCCATCTCGCGGGTCGAGACGAAATCCTTCTCGGCTTGCCCGTACAGACCGATGGTCAAGCTGCAAACGCACGCTATCAAAAGAATGTTCTTCATTGTCGATTTCCTCCGTGTCCTCTGTGTTCTCTGTGGCGAGTATTCCTATTCAAAATACTTCTTTCCACGCAATTTCTCCGGCATCAGATCGCCGTCCGGGTCATTGCCCTCGTCCTTGCCGTAGCCAAGATCTTTCATTAATCTTGTCGGCGCATTTCGTATCTTCATCGGCACCGCCAGATTGCCGAACTTTTTGGCGTCTTCCATAGCTTTGCCGATCGCGTCGGTCGCTGAACGGTCCTTCGCGGCGTTCGAAAGGTAGGCGACGCCGTGAGCGAGATTTAATGCGCACTCGGGCATTCCGATCGTCGTTACGGCCTGAAAAACGGCATTTGCGACGACAAGCGCCGTCGGCTGAGCGATGCCGATGTCCTCGGAAGCGAATATTACCATTCGACGGGCGATGAATTTCGGATCTTCGCCCGACTCGATCATTCTGGCGAGGTAATACATCGCTGCGTCCGGTTTGCTCGCCCTCATCGACTTGATGAAGGCACTGATGACGTTGTAGTGCTCCTCGCCCTTTTTGTCGTACCGGAGAAACTTGGATTGCAGCGTTTCCTTAAGGGTTTCGAGAGTGATCGTCTCGTAGAGACGCGATGTGTTCTCGATCATCGTGATAGCCTGCCGGGCATCGCCATTTGCCATTTCGATGAGCCACTGCTTTGAAGTCGCGTCGAGTTCGAAACCTGTTCGGTCGATGATCGCGGCCATATCGGCGTCCGAGAGTTCCTCGAGGACGAAAACCCGCATTCGCGAAAGCAGAGCCGGAATTACCTCAAAGCTCGGATTCTCAGTCGTGGCTCCGACCAAGACGAGCTCGCCGTTCTCGACGTACGGAAGCAGAAAATCCTGCTGGGCCTTGTTAAACCGATGTATCTCGTCGAGGAACAGGACCCGAGGCCGCCGATCTATCGACGGCGTCTTGACTATTCGTCGGATATCGTCTTTTCCGGCCGAAACCGCCGACAGCTCATAGAAAACGGCATTGATCGCATTAGCGTAAATGCGCGCGAGAGTCGTCTTGCCGGTCCCGGGCGTTCCCCAAAGTATGAACGAAAAAATATGACCCTGCTCGATCGCCAGGCGCAGGGGCTTGCCATCGCCGACAAGATGCGTCTGCCCGACGAATTCGTCCAGGCTAACAGGCCTGATCTGATTGGCAAGCGGTTCCATTTGCAAAGGTTGATTTGATTATATCTCAAACGAAAAGGGCGGCTTAATGACGGCCGCCCTGATACCGTCGAATAGACCTCTCTCTATTTGGCCTTGAAAGCATAACCGAATGACATCACCAGATTTCCTGTGCGGCTTGTGCCGTCGGTCGCGGTGTTCTTTTGTAGCGTGGTCAAGCCGTACGAAACGCGGCCTTCGACAAAGAAGTAGTTCTTGCCCGTAGGGAATTTCACTCCGCCGCCGCCGGTCAGGCCGAAGTTGAAGCGATGCAGGCTGTCGATCACATCCGTGTCGGCATCGAACGGGATCGGCGGAAAGGGAGTTCCGGCCGGGGGCAGCAGCAGCGGCGTGCCGGTCCGATTCAGATAGATGGTGCTGGTGCCGCGGGTTTCCTGAGTTGCTTTTACGAGAAATCCCAAATTCGGCCCGCCGTTCACGAACACCTGGGGACCGGAATCACGTTTCCATGTGTACTTGAAGAGCACGGGTACCTCAATGTAGTGGAGCTTGGCGGTGTTCTTGAAATTGGCGTAATAGTATGCTCCGGGCGGCAAGGGCGGCAGGCCCGGGATCGCGGACGTGATCGGCTGGATACCGTCGCGTTTGCCACCCTGGGGCGCGTAATTGACCTCGGGCTGAATGGAGAATCGCTTCGTTACGCCGAACTCCGCGAATCCGCCGAATTGATATGTGAATCGTGATTTATAGTCGCGTGTGATCTCTTCATCGCCTCCGCCGACCAGGTTAGGTACGCTGACGCCGCCCTTAACACCAACGTATACCTCACGTTCATCGGACTGTCCCGCAACAAAAACAGACGCCCCGATCATCAGAGCTATTATTGAACCATTGATAAGCTGAATTATTCTCATTTTTTGATCTCCCGGCGTGAAAGCCGCAGCCGCCTTTCAGCGCAGTGTTTAATGGATACGCCCTAAATATAGCCGCGGCCGAGCGTGGGTTCAACCTGAGGGGCCATCCTCGCATTAATTCAGGGAAAGGAACTAGACACCGGTTCCCGTCAGCCTTCCATCTTTTCGGGAACTTATCGCACGGACCGCGAAGACGAACAGAAAGATCACTATCGCGGGCGATAACACCGTGAAAGGCGAATTGCTGATGATCGAAAAATCATTTGCTGACGACAGCATATTGCCGAGGCTTGCCTCAGGTTCCTGCAGCCCGACACCGAGAAACGAAAGCGTGATCTCGGCGAGAAAAAAAGCGGGCAGCATCAGCGATGCCTGCTGGATCAGGGGTGAGGCTATGTTTGGCACAATATGACGAAACAGGATCCGTGTTTCGGTCACGCCCGTCGCTCGCGCCGCCAGAACGAATTCCCGCTGCCGCATCGACACCACTAAACCGCGGGTCAGACGGGCCATTTCGCCCCAACCGGTCAGCGCAAAGATCGAGATCAAAAGTGTCGCGGCCGAAAACGCAGGTAGCTCGAGCGGAAACGCTGCTCGCGCGGCGAGGATGAGGATCAAAGTGGGAAGGGCGATGGTTGTGTCCGCGATCGCCATCATTATCCCGTCGATCCTGGATGAACCGTAACCGCTTAGGCTCCCAAAGATCACGCCAAGAAAACTGGCGAGAATGACTCCGAGCGGGCTCACAACTAAAGAAAATCGGATCGCAAAGAGCAAGCGTGAAAAGCGGTCGCGGCCCAACTGGTCGGTCCCCAGTAGGTGAACACGGGTTTGCTTGCCGTCAGCGGTTGGTTCGGTGCCGAACAGATGCCGGTCTGTCCTGAAAACCCCGAGGAACGTGTAGGCACTGCCGCGAACAAAAAACGAAAGAGGGAACCGGTCAGACTCTACCTCGGTATACGTCAGGTTACGAGCGTCTGTCAGCCTCCATTCGCGGACATACGGGCGAACCCAGATGCCGTCTTCCCGGAACCGAAGTGTCGAGGATGGGGCCGACGGTTGACGTCTGGATTGTTCGCGGTAGTCGTACGGGGCAAGGAATGGGGCGAAAACAGCTATGGCGTAGAGAATAGAAATGGTTGCGATCCCAACCACAGACAGGAACGGAAGGCGCAAAGTCCTTTTCGATGAAACGACGTCGTTCGGTATGATCATGAGCCGCCCCCGGATCTGACTCGATCGTCATTAAGCGCCTGCAGAAATTCCGCGAGGGTATTTCCGATCCAGACCGATAGGCTGGCGAATACCACGATTCCCATCACGAGGGGCACATCCCGTGAGCGCACGCCGTTGATCATTAATGCCCCAATGCCCTGCCACCCGAGTATCGATTCCACAACGACCGACCCGCTGAGAAGTCCGCCAAGAGATAATCCTACTGTTGTCAGGAAAGGATTTAAGGCGGCCCTCAAAGCATGGCGGAATATTACCACCCATTCGCTCAAACCCTTTGCCCTGGCATACATCACGAAATCCTCGTTCATCGCCGCGGTCAAACCGGTCGTCAACTGGGCAAGCAACAACGAGAGCACAGGTATCGAAAGGATCGCTGCACCGCAGATAAAGACCGTAAGATCCATTCCGCCGCCGGACGAAACCCTGGTCGTCCACCTGAGAATGGTTGCAAATGCGACAAGAGCGAGAACCATCCGCGGGGTCGACGCCGATATTAATACGATCGCCTCAATGGCTGCTCTCAACTTTCTATTCGGAAATCTGATTGCCAGTACGGCAAGAATGAAAGCAGAAAATATCGATATCGATAGAGCAAACAGAGCCA
>CAYSMU010000027.1:0-14213 GCA_964432145.1 uncultured Chloracidobacterium sp. | reverse complement strand
TCCGGCGCGTCTGCCTGCCCAAGCTTACCGGCAAGTGCCGCACCCAATCGCACTGCGTCGTGCTCGCGGCGGCATTCGTCGCAGACGAGCAGGTGCTCGCCGACCAACTGGCGCTCGTCGGCACCGAGCTGTTGATCGACGAAGTCAGAGAGTTTTTCCTTGTAATGCTTGTTTCCCATTAACTTCAAATCTCGCTGCGCAGGTGTCCGAGTTTCGCGGCGAGCATTTTATGCCCGCGATTGAGCCGCGACGAAACGGTGCCGATCGATATGTCGAGAATACGGGCGATCTCCTGATACGAAAGGCCCTCGACATATTTCAGGAGCACCGGGATCCGATATTTCGGTTTCAACGACGACACCACCGCCTGCACTTGTGCGGAAAGCTGGCTCGAATCGAGGCGGTCGTTCAGCGACATCTTCGTCACCGGCTCCGACGGCGTGAACCAATCGCCGAACGAGATCAGCCGCCGCGTCTTTCGGTGCTCATCGATGCATTGGTTCACGGTCAGGCGATAAAGCCAGGTCGTGAACTCCGAACGGCCGCTGAAATCCATCTTTCTCAACAATTTCAAAAACACCTGCTGCGTCACATCCTCGGCCCGCTCACGGTCGCCGCCAAAGTAATTCAATGCTATCGAGAATACGCGCCGCTGATTCTCGACATAGAGAGCATGCATCGCCTCGCGGCTGCCATTCCGGCATTCGTCGAGCAGATGGGCGGTCGTCGGATCTTCGATAGCCAATGCGTGCAGCTCCATGTTGGTGTACCGGCAATTCTACTCCGTTTTTCGTTCCATTGCCCAGACATCATTGCTGTAAACGAACTTGATCTCGCCGTTCTCGGTATGTGACGATTTGCCGCCGGTGATGAAGAGCTTCCCATCGAAGACCCACGCCGCGACGGCGCCTCGCGGCGACCACGGGGCCATTTCCTCACCCCAATTGATGCCGTCGTCACTGACCCAGACCGCACTCGCAAAGCCGTTCCCGCGGTTCATTCCAACGAGCCAGAGCTTGCCGTCGAAAACGACAGGCGTGCCGCCCCATTTCTTGTCGAAGCTTGGCCTTTCCCGGTTCCAGGTGATGCCATCCGCCGAGGACCATACTTCCTTTGCCGAGAAGCGATTATTCTCGGTTTGCCCGTCAATGACGCTGCCGCCGAACATCCATATCCTGTTTTTGAAGATCGTGACAACGCCGGCATTTCGTGGCGACCACGGAGCTTTTTCCAGAACGCGGGTCCAGTTGACGCCGTCCGTCGAATTCCAGACGTCGTTGTGATATCGCCTGCCGTCGTAACCGCCGAGAAGCCAGATCTTATTGTCGAAGACCGTCAGCCCATAAAAGATCCGCTGCGGCAGGTTTGACGTTTCGGCAACGGTCTCCCATTTCTCGAGGTCGAGAGTGCGGACGATCTTCGGTGAGATCGAGAATTTCTCATAGTTTCCGGTCAGCGAACCCAAAGCGTATATCGCTCCGTTGAAGTGCGCATACTTTTGATACGCCGAGTTAAGTCCGCTTTGAGGCAAGGACGATTTCGTCCATTTCCGCCCATCATTCGAGATCCACGCTCCGTTGTTCATCGCGACCATCCAGCCGCCCGTTGTGAAGACGGGATAGTTATATCCCTGCGGGAAATCGGCCGCGGGCGTTACATTCGCCCAGCGATAGGCGGCAGACGGGACGAATGAGCCCGAGCAAAATGCCACAAGCGACAAGATAGTTCCGAGTAAAATTGGCATCATTTAGATCCTCCTGTTTCGAAATGCCTCACATCCGCGGTACCAGCGAGGCCGCGGCCGCCTTTACCGTATCGAGCAAAACGCCGTCAGCCGGATTGACCTTTATTCGGATCGACTTGACGCCCTTGCGCACGATCACGAGTTGAAAATTCTTACCGTCCGAATGAACCACTGCCTCGTCGCCAACGCCCGGCCATTCTTCAAAGCCGGAGTGCTTTTTGTTCGACTGGCGAATGCCGTCGAACGACTGTCTGGCAGCATCCTCCGTCGGGCTTTTCATGATCATAAAGTGGAGTTTCGGGCTGTTTGACACAGCATCCACCGGTGCGAACGTACATCGCCATTTCCTGCCTTCGGGATCTTCCGTCATCCCTTCATCCGTACCGATCGAGGGCCGGCCGAGGATCTTCAAAGCGTTATCATGCGTCAGGAAGTCACACGCAACCGACTTGAACGCCGCAGGCTCCGCTTCGGATGAATTAATTCCGGGAGCACTCGTAAAGAGTGCCGCGAGTAATAGTGTCAGGAGCATCGTATTTACCTCCAAATTTTATTTGTTCATCAATTGAATATTCCGCGTCGCACGCAATATACCGTCGGCCCCGGGACGCAGCGTGACTATCGGGTCAAAGCCGCCTCGTTTACCGGAACTCTCGCGTTCGCGTGCGGTCAAAAACCGGTCACCCTCGAAAAGGATCGAGTCGATCCAATCTTCGTGAAAATCCGTTCCGGTGAGCGTCATATGAACGTGCTGAGACTGTGTGGAGTTTGGATACGACGCCGGACGGATCGAGCTGAACTCGTACCTTCCCTGCGCATCGGTCAACATCCAGCCGCGGTAGCGGCCATGCTTTGGTTCGCCCGCTCGCCCATAAATGCCGAACCTATCGGTGTGGTAGAAATATATCAGCACATTGGGAGCAGGCGTTTTGCCGTCGGACTTGAATACCGTTCCCGAGATGGCCATCCGTTCGCCGTCGTCACTCGTAACCGGGAATGCCGTCCTCCATGAGACGTTGTCGGGCACGTCGATCGCTCCCATGCCTTCAGTGCCTCGCGGCTTTGCATTCCTGCGGATCAGGCTAAGGACGCTGCCGAGTTCGCTCAGAGCGAGCGCGTCGCTCGAGCATGAATTGAGCAGCGGTAATGTCAACGCGGCGATCGACGCACGCTTTAGAAATTCTCGCCGGGTCTCGTTTGGGTTTTTCACAGGTATTGTCCTCTCCGTATGATTTATTGATAATTAGACGAGGCTCGATCGCCTTCTCTTCCATTTTTTGTATGTTGGAAACAGAACGACTGCGTTTCACCAGAATTACCCGCGATGATCTGCCGTGGCTGATCGAAATGCGGACCCCGGAGGCCGTAAACCGCTACCTCGGCGGCCCGGCGATGCAAAACCCCGAGTCGCTTGCCAAGCGGATGGAGTTTTATGTGTCGTGCCATGAGAAGTTCGGATTTGGCTGCTGCGTCATGGAACTGAAGGCAACGGGCGAGCGGATCGGTACCGCCGGGCTTCAGCCGCTCGAAGATACCGGTGAGATCGAGGTCGGCTACAACCTCGCGGAAAAGCACTGGCGGCAAGGTTACGGTTTCGAATGCGCGATGGCGTGGCTCAGATACGGCTTTGAAACAGCGGGGCTTGAGCGGATTGTCGCGGTCGCGTACCCGGAAAACATCGGATCATGGCGTATCATGGAGAAGTGCGGGATGAGGTACGAAAAGACCGCGGCCCATTACGGCATCGATTGCGTCTTTTACGGCATCTCGCGAGACGAATTCTTACGAAGTTGATCAAATGAAACGACCTGCTTTATTAGTGTTGCCGTTGATCCTGCTGATCTGTGCCTCGTATTTCGCGCAGACGGTAGAGAGCCGTTGGGCGAAGTTTGACGGAAACAGGGTCCATTTTTTGGACACCGGCGACAGGAAGAGCGGAGAGGCGATCGTCTTTATTCATGGCTGGATGTGTAACGCGGATTTTTGGTCTGATTCTATAAATGCGTTTCCAAATCAACGCGTCATCGCCGTTGACCTGATAGGACATGGAAAGAGCGATAAACCTAAGGTGCCCTATACCATTGACCTGTTTGCCAGGTCGGTTGCATCAGTATTGAAAGAGGCAAACGTGAACAAGGCGGTGCTGGTCGGACACAGTATGGGGACGCCGGTCGTTTATCAGGTTTACCGGCTTCGACCGGACAAAGTTCGTGCTCTGGTAATAGTTGACGGTTCTCTCAGGCCGTATTTTACCGGAAAAGAGGGTGAGCAGTTTCTGGGGGCGTTTCGCAAGGACTATAAGGCTACATCTACTGGGTTTGTCAATGGAATGTTAAAGCCGGTAAAAGATGAGGACCTGAAGAAGAAGATCCGTGACGCGATGCTCAGTGGACCGGATTACGTCGGGATCAGTGCGATGGAGGGGCTCGGCGAAGGGCGGCAATGGAAAACTGAGCCGATCAAAGTTCCGGTGCTCGCCATATTTGACGATTCGGGCGGCTGGCCCGCGGATAATGAAGCATTCTTACGCTCGATCGCCTCGAAACTCGATTATCAATCCTGGAAGGGTGTAAGTCATTTCTTAATGATGGAGCGAGCTTCGGAGTTTAACGGCCAACTTAAGATGTTCATGATGAAAAACAAGATCCTCTAGTTCGCTCTTCTCGTTTTGCCGGAACTATGCGGACAAACTTTCCGAAACTGATCTTCGCGATCCCGTTATGCATCTATTTTCTGTGGATCGCATATGATCCCATGCAGGGCAGCTTTCTCGACAACGTCGATCTGCCTGTTCATGAATTTGGCCATCTGCTGTTTCGACTGTTTGGCGAATTCATGGGAATAGCCGGCGGGTCGCTGTTTCAGGTGATATTCCCGGCGGTATTTGTCGGATACTTTATCCGGCAGCGGAGCTATTATTCGGCGGCGATCGTTACGCTGTGGGTCGGGCAGAGCATTTTGAATGTTTGGGTTTACGCATCTGACGCGGTCGTTATGCAGCTTGTTTTGACGAGCGGATTCACGGGAAGCGAGGGCGGTTTTCACGACTGGAATTATATGCTCGGCCACTTTGGCCTTCTCGGATCTACAAAGACGATAGCGGGAATTATCCGGTTCGTCGGTACATTGACTATAATTACCGCAAGCCTGTCGGCGATATATTTCTCCTTTGTCCA
Source organism: uncultured Chloracidobacterium sp. (assembly GCA_964432145.1). GTDB lineage: Bacteria > Acidobacteriota > Blastocatellia > Pyrinomonadales > Pyrinomonadaceae > OLB17. Next base: position 9,293 of record CAYSMU010000027.1, on the reverse strand, counting down.
ACCGGATCGGTCGGAAAGCGATTTATGAAGGTCACGCTCATCACAGGTGCGTCAAGCGGCATCGGCGAGGCATTCGCCCGTCGGCTTGCTGCGGAAGGGCATAACCTCGTTCTTGTTGCGCGGAGCGAAAAGGCCCTGCATGAACTGTGTGATGAGTTGATGCTCAAGCACAATGTGTTTGCTCATTATTTGGTACTCGATCTGGCCGAACCCGATCCGGACCTGAAGCTGCTCGGGGAAGTAAAAAAGCACAATCTAGAGGTCGACTGGCTGATCAATAACGCAGGATTTGGCTCCGTAGGGGATTTTGCCAGGCTCGACATAGACCGCGAGCTGCAAATGATCGAGCTCAATATCACGGCTCTGGTCACGATAACGTACGCGTTTTTGCAGGGAATGCGCGAAAGAAAACGAGGTGTGATAATAAACGTGTCCTCGGCGGCGGGCTTTCAACCGATACCGTTTATGGCGACATATGCGGCGACAAAGGCATTTGTGTCGTCCTTCTCCGAGGCGATCGCCGAGGAAAATCGGCCCTATGGCATTCAGGTGCTTGCTCTTTGCCCCGGCTCGACCAAGACCAATTTTTTCGCCGCATCGAATATAGATCGGCCGATCCAGGTGAAGGGCCAGCAAACGGTCGACGACGTCGTAGAAACGGCTATGCGCGCAGTTAAGAGCGGCCGGACAAAGGTTGTTTCGGGCCTGGCAAACAAGATCGGAGCGATGCTTGGCAAGTATTCCCCCAATGCCCTCTCGCGAAAAGCGATGGCAAAGCTGCTGCGTCCAAGGTTCCAGGGTAAGGAATGAAATTTACGGTATTAGGAAGCGGGTCAAGCGGCAACGCGGTGCTTATCGCCAGCGAGAGGACCAATGTCCTCATTGACGCAGGGTTGAGTGCTCGTGAGATATTACGCCGCCTCGCGGAAATGGGCATCTCGGCCGACGATCTCGACGGCGTACTGATCACTCACGAACACAGCGATCACGCCGGGGGCTTGCGTGTGCTGATGAACTCTCTAAAATGCCCGGTTTATGTTTCCCGGATCACCGAGGATGCGTTCTATGACACCCGGGCGGGCGGAAAGAACGGCGACAGCGAGTCCGCAAAGCGGCGTGCCGCTCTGAAGGGCAAGACCGAGGAGATCGAGTCGACCAGGGAGTTTCGCATCGGCGATATCGACTTTGAGCCTTTCACAGTACCGCACGACGCGGTCGATAATTTTGGATTCCTGGCAAAAAAGGACGGCGTCAAAGTCGCCACTCTAATGGATTTCGGCCATATTACGCCGCTTATCAAAGAGAAACTCAACGGCTGCGACGCGATCATTGTCGAGTCAAATCACAGCCGCGACATGCTTCGTGCCTGTGCGGTTTACACGTGGGAACTAAAGCAGCGGATCATGTCGCAAACCGGGCACCTCTCGAACGAAGACCTCTCCGATTGGCTGACCGTCGATTTCGACGGACGTGCCCGCCACATTGTCCTCGCCCATCTTTCACAGCGTGCCAACGAGCCGCATCTGGCCCGCATCACCGCCGAGGTCGCTCTGCAGATGCGCGCACCGCTGTTCAAGGCCGAGACCAAGATCTCGATCTCGGGTAATAAACAACCTACGCCCTGGATAGGCTTTTAGAGGTCAGCCATCGCGCGCCGAAATTTTAGGACGCTCGCCTGAACAAGGATCATTAACCCGGTAAGAAAGAACATGACCGTCGTCATCGCGGATGCGTACCCGAGTCGCATGTACTCGAAACCATTCTGATAGATATACAGCGGCAGAAATAGCGTCGCAAAATTTGGCCCGCCCTTTGTGATCACAAGCGACGGAACAAACGTGGATTGCAGGCTCCACGCAACATCGCGGGCGGTAAGGAATACGATCGTCGGCAGCATCAACGGCAACGTTACCCGCTTAAAGACCCACGCGGGTGATGCTCCTTCGAGGCGGCAAAGCTCGTATAGTTCGTGCGGGAGTTCGCGGCGGGTCGCGAGCAAAACAATATAGATCTCGCCGATCTGAAAAAGACTCATAAAGACGATCGAAAACCTCGCCCCGAACGGGGTGAAGAGCATCTCCTTGCCAGGCAAACCTAATGCAGAGACGAGATAGGCGACAGGCCCGTAGATCGGATTCAGCATCCACATCCAGAGAAGAGCATACGAAATGTCCGGAATGACCGACGGCAAAAAGACACTCGTCCTCGTCGCGGAAACGCCAAACCGATCGGTTGACAATAACAAGGCGAGTCCGAGAGCAACTGCGATGCGCAGCGGGACGCCGGTCACCGCGATATAGAACGAATTCTTGAGCGATATCCAGAAGAGCGGGTCGTTCCACAGGGTGATAAAATTTCCAAAACCTATCCATCGTATCTCGGAGAGGCCATCGTATTTGGCGAAGGCAAAAACAAAAGTAACGATCGCCGGCATCAGGACCAGCAGCAGCGTCGCCGCAAGCAGAGGCGAAGCAAGTAACAATCCTGTACGCTGTTCACGGCCTATCATGTATTACTCTCCACAAGGGACTCGCCGCTCTCCGCGTCAAAGATATGGAGTTGCTCGGTATCAAACCAAAATCGTATCTCACCGCCATTTTCCAGTACCAGATCAGGCTCGACACGGGCCGTAAGTGTGAAGTCGCCGATCCCGATCGTCACAAATTGCTGATCGCCGGCGAGTTCAATGCGGCGAATTGTGCCCTTTAAAAGGCCGTCCGGCGCATCGCCGATCGCCCATCGCGATCCTGCGATGCAGATATGCTCTGCACGTACGCCGAGAAGCAAGTTGCCGCTGCGGCCGTTTGCCAGTATGGCTCGGTTCTTTTCCGGGGTCGCCATTGAGTTGCCACCCCACACCACACGCTCGCTGTCTGCCTCGGTGAGCTTAATGGTGTTCATCATTGGCGCACCGATGAATCGTGCGACAAACAGATTTCGCGGGTCGCGGTAGATCTCATGAGCAGTTCCGAGTTGCTCGATACGCCCTTTACGCAAAATGCCGATCTTGTCGCCCATACTCAATGCCTCGAGCTGGTCATGCGTGACATAGACCATTGTTGAGGCAAGTTCCTCGTGAAGATTGAGTATCTGGGAGCGCATTTTTGTACGAAGCTGCGTGTCCAGATTAGACAATGGCTCATCCATCAGGAACACGTCGGGCTCGCGAAGCATGGCGCGTCCGAGTGCGACGCGTTGACGCTCGCCGCCCGAAACCTCGCGCGGATAGCGAGCGAGAAGCTTCGAAAGCCGCAGTCCTTTGGCGACCTTTGCTACCTTCTTCTGTATCTCAACCCGAGGCACCTGCCGGGACTGAAGCCCAAATGCGAGATTGTCAAAGATCGTCAGATGAGGGAAAAGTGCATAGCTCTGAAAGACCATCGCGACCCCGCGTTTCGCCGGATCTCGGTCGGTGACATTCTCGCCGTTTATTCGTATCTCGCCGCCATCGGCCGGTATGAGTCCGGCAATGACCCGAAGCAGAGTCGATTTGCCGCTGCCGGACGGCCCGAGCAGAACGAGTAACTCACCCGCAGCGACCTGCAGCGAAATATCGCGAAGCACGGCCGTCGAACCGTAGCTCTTTGCGATCCCTTTTAGTTCGAGTCCCGGTATCAAGGTTTCCCTCCCCTGAATATGTCCTTTGTCGCGTCGTCCAGGATCAGGCCTATCGGCTTTTCACTGTCTGGATCCCCGGCCGGAGCGTAGAACCACTCCTCGAGCAGCGGATCGACGCGTGTCTCGATCTCATTCCACAGACCGACATTTGGTGTACGCCGCAAATGGGCGATCGAATCGAGAAAGACGCGGGCCGATCTGGGCGGTTGAGTCTCATCGAGAAAGACCGGGCTGTTCGCGATCGACTTGACCGCCGGGACAATACGTCCCGATCTAGCCAGAATGTCTGCCCCGGCCGGACTCAGAGCAAACTCGATAAACCGGTACCCGGCATCTTTGACCGCCGAGTCTCTGGCCATACAATAGCCGTCGGCGTGCAACGCGGTCATCTTATGCCAGCGGAACGGAAGCGGCCCGACATCCCAGTCAAGCCCCTTGATCGGTCGCAATGTCGCCGTGTATCGCCGGCTCTGCAGGAGCATGCCCAAAGCCCCACGGGCAAACCTGGCGTCCGCGCTTTCGGCGGTCGTCTCGGCAAGCGGCGGCACGACACGGTGCCGGCCCTGCAGCGACCGGACGAATCGTAGGGCTTCATCCGCGGCAGGCGAATCAAACGTCAGCCTGGTCGGGTTGGTAAGATCGTCTACGATCTCACCGTTATTCTGCCAAATGAACGGAGCGAGTCGAATAAGCGACGGTTCGAGGCCGAGGCCGTAAATGTCGATCTTTCCGTCACCGTCAGTGTCTTTCGTCAGGGCTTTGGCGGCACCCAGGAATGCCGCCCATTGCCAACCCTCTGCGGGATATGGAATACCGGCCTGATCAAACAAAGTCCTATTGTAATAAACAACGAGGCTGGAAACGTTCTGCGGTATGCAGGTGAGAGAACCATTGAAGGTGAACGCTTCGACGGGCTGTTCATAAAGATCGTCAGGCCTGATCTTGCCCCGCTCGAAGATTCGCGGACCCAGCGGCTCAAGAACGTTCTTTTCGGCGAACTGCCCATAGCGGCGAAAGTTGATGAGGAACAGATCGGGCGGATCGCCTCCGACAAAGCTTGTCGTAAGCTTCGTCATATGATCATTCTGTTTGCCGACCGGGATCAACGCGATCCTGACATCCGGATTTACAGATTCAAAGGCAGCGATAAGTTCCTTGTAGGCAGCGATCTCAGCCGGGTCGCCGAAGATCTGTAGTTTCACGACGGACCGCGTTGGGTCACCCTCCGACGAACGCCCGCAGCCCGTAAGCCCCGCGAGGATACAAAACAAGACAAATGTGCAGATCAACGTCCTAACCATGAACTTCCCCTTTCGTTTCCTTGAAAAAAGCGTTGTGTCGCAATGAACGCGACGATTATCGGTATCGTTATCACCAGGGATGCGGCCAGAAAAACCGGCCAGTTTGTCGGGCCAAGCAGATCAAGACTGTGGATCATTAGAGGAGCGGTCAGATCCTTTTCGGCCTTCAGATATAGAAGCGGGTCGATAAAATTGCCCCAGAATGTGATCGCCGCCAATATGGTAATTGCTGCAGTCGTCGGCTTTACCAATGGCATCGCCACTCGCCGCCATAACCTTAAGGTGCCGCAGCCTTCCATGATCGCCGCCTCAAACACCTCTCTCGGTATCCGGTTAAACGCGACCGCATAAAACAAAACGAACAAAGGGCTGCCGCCCATGAGAGCCGGGGCGATCAGAGGGACGTATGTCCCGACCAGACGCAGTGCGTCAAAAAGGACAAAGCGAGGGATCCAGACCGCCGTTACAGGAACAGTCGCGATCAGCACCAGGGCGGCGACAATGACCGAGCGCATACGCCCGCGGATCAGCGTCAGTGCCAACCCCGCCCACGACGCAGACACAACCGCTATGGGAACGGCGATGACGGTAACCAAGAGCGAATTTAACAATGACCGACCCAAAGGAACCAGTGAAAACGCGTCTCTAAAGGACTGGAGACTTGGGTCATCGGGGACGATCTCGAGTCCGCGTGGCGGTGCAAGCCCGGGCTCCCTGAGAGGTGCTACGACCAACGATAGTATTGGGAAAATGAAGACGAATGCGACGAAAATGAGTGCGGCTGTAGCCCAGAAATTGCCGTTTTTACGACCCATGAATAAGCAGTTCTGTCAGTTTACACTATCCGGCTGCAAACTTCGCCCACGGGATACTAAGAGCCATCTTCGGTTCCGGGATCAAAAGAGTGTTGGCTCAGACATCTTTTCTGATAACACGCCGTTGAAGGACAGCCTGTGCAACTCACACGGGCCGTGCTCGCGGACCGCTTCATAGTGTGAGGCACAGCCGTATCCCTTGTGAGCGGCAAAGCCATACTGCGGAAACTGGTCGTCGTACGCCATCATTAGTTCGTCCCGGTAGGTCTTTGCAAGTATCGAGGCGGCAGCGATAGAGACCGAGATGCTGTCGCCCTTAATGATCGCCTTTTGCGGAAGCGGCGTTTGCTTCAAATGAAGTGCATCGATCAGCAGATGATCGGCCGCAGGGCTGAGCGATGCGATCGCGGCGAGCATGGCCTTTTTTGTCGCTTCGAGGATATTGATTCGGTCGATCTCATCGGCCTCGATCTGGCCTATACCATAGGCGATGCAGGTCTGTTTTAACTCCGATGCGATGCGCGTCCGCGTATCGGCATCCAGCTTTTTTGAATCGTCAAGACCCTCAGGCAACGGCGCTGCGCGATCTAAAATACAGGCTGCGGCGACCACGGGGCCAGCGATGCATCCCCGGCCCACCTCATCGACACCGGCAATAAAGAGATATCCTTCCGATCTCGCCTGATCTTCAAAATCAAAGCCGATCGTCCACGTGTGACGATCGGCTCTGAGTTCAAATTCTTTTGCGGCGACATGCACCGTGTGATTTTAACGCGTTGGGTTCCCGAGGCCAAATGTAACCTCGGCGGAGGTGTGCTGCACGTCCGCCAAGTCTTCAAATTCTCGTCACCCAATTGCCATTATTTAGCTTTGGCAACCTTGTTACGCGTATCGCGTTCCTTGATACGGGCAGCCTTACCACGCAGATCGCGTAGGTAATAAAGCTTGGCACGGCGTACCTTACCGCGGCGAATTACATCGATGTGATCGATGACGGTCGCGTGCAGCGGGAAGATACGCTCGACGCCAACGCCAAAGCTCACCTTTCGCACCGTCACCGTCTCACGGACGCCGCCATGCTTGCGCGCGATGCAGATGCCCTCAAATGCCTGAAGGCGTTCCTTGTTGCCTTCCTTGATGCGGACGTGAACGCGAAGCGTGTCGCCCGGCTGAAATGCAGGTATGTTCTCTCTAACTTGTGTCTTTTCGACAATGTCCAGTCTGTTCATTTTTATCCTTCGGCCAGAGGTCGATTCTTAAGTTACGGAGTTTCCGAAGTTACGAAGTTTCAGAGTTCTTCAACTCCGCAACTTCCGCGACTCACTAACTTCGCAACTTTTTATCTACTTTCACCATTTGTGTCAATTATTAGATCGGGGCGTATGGCCCGCGTCTTTTCCAGTGCCTTCTCCCGGCGCCATTTTTCAATTTCGGCATGATTGCCGTTAAGTAAAACTTCGGGAACTGTCATTCCCCTGAACTCGGCCGGCCGCGTATAGTGCGGGCAATCGAGCAAGCCGCTTTCGAACGAGTCGTTCTCGGCCGACGTTTCGCTGCCCAAGGCATTCGGCAAAAGCCTTACGATACTGTCTACGACGACGACCGCCGCGGGCTCGCCGCCCGATAGAACGTAATCGCCGATCGATATCTCGTCGGTTACGAGTGCGTCATTGACACGTTCGTCAACGCCCTCGTAACGGCCGCAGATCATCACAATGTGCGTTGCCCCGACTGCAAACTCTCTCGCGACGGCCTGTTTGAGCGGCCTGCCCTGAGGCGACAACAGCACGACCCGTGTTCCCGCGGGGTATGCATCGCGATCGCTCGTACCAACTAAGTTTTCAATCGCGGCGAACAGAGGTTCCGGCTTAAGGACCATCCCGTCGCCGCCGCCAAATGGCCGGTCATCGACCATCTTGTGTTTGTCCGTGGCATACTCGCGTATGTCGTGGACTTTTATTTCAACTATCTCCGCCAGCTTTGCCCTGCGGATTATCCCAAAATCGAAGACCGCGTCAAAAAACTCGGGAAAGATTGTCAGGACATCAATTTTCATTGGTTTCTGGCTTATGGTTTTGGGCCTTAGCAAAGACCAAAAGCCAAAAACCAAAAACCTGCTTCAGAAATCTAACAATCCCGCTGGGGGATCGACCACGATCTTTTTGTTGTCAATATCGACCTCGACGCAGATCGTTTCGGCAAAGGGAATAAGGTATTCCTTCGATCCGCCCTTTACGACCAGGATCTCGGTCCCGCCTGTCCGCATCACCTCGGCGACTTTACCGAGCGGCATTCCATCGATCGTCTCCACCACACACTCGGCAAGCTGCCAGTCGAAATACTCGCTTTCGTCGAGTTCGACCGCATCCGCCTCATCCACACAGATCTCGGCTCCGCGGAGGGTTTCACCAAGTTCGATGGAATCGATGCCTTCAAATTTCAGCACGATCCGGCCCGATTGAAACCAATGGTCCTCAATTGTCAATTCCCTCAGGCTCGCATCCGGCATCACCGCCGTAACCGTTTCCAGATCGTCAAACCGCTCCGGAAAGTCCGTCAGGATATCAGCCATTACCTCGCCTTTGATCCCGCGAGGCTTAACGATCCTGGCAATAGCGACGAGATCATCCATTCAGCGAACTCGGCTAATACCGGAGCTAATCCTCGATGAGATCGAGCATGAACCGCTTGCCCTGCTTCTGTCCCGCGACAAAAAGAACGCTTCGGATCGCCTTCACGGTCCTGCCCTCGCGGCCGATGATGCGGCCCATATCGCTGTCGGCACAACGAACCTCGATACGGACGTTCTTGCCGTCCGTGATCTCATCCACCTCGACCGCGTCGGGCTCGCCGACCAGCGACTTGATTATTTTTTCGACCGCTTCTTTCATCGACTCAAAGGCTGCTTACCAGAGCAAAAGCTATTCAGCCGGAGCTTCGTCGGTCTTTTCAGCCGCAGGCTCGGCAGGAGCTCCTTCCGCAGGTGCCTCAGTTGCCTCTTCAGCAGGAGCAGCTTCAACAGGAGCTTCAACAATTTCTTCTGCCGGAGCGGCTTCGACGGTCTCAGCAGCTTCCTCAGCAGGAGATTCCTCGACAGCAGCTTCTTCGGCCGCAACGGCGGCCTCAGCGGCGGCAGCAGCTTCAGCCTCAGCTTTCGCGGCAGCTTCCTTCTCTGCGGCTTCAGCGGCGAGACGATCGGCTTCCGCTTTCTTGGCGGCAATCTTCTCGGCCTCGGCAGCGGCCTTCTTCTCTGCACGCGCCTGCAGTGCCGCTGCACGCTCTTCCTCGGTCTGGACCGGATTTTTCTTGATCAGGCTCTTTACGTTTTCCGTCGGCTGGGCGCCGACACCGATCCAGTATTGAATACGGTCGTGCTTGAGCCGGACATCTGCCGGTTCGGCAAGCGGATCGTAAGTACCGACATTTTCGAGGTACTTACCATCACGCTTGGAGCGTTTTTCCTTAACAACGACGCGGTAGAAAGGTCTTTTCTTCGCGCCCATTCTCATTAAACTTATAGCTAGCATAATTTTCTTATCGAGAGGTTGATCCGCTTATT
>CAYSMU010000026.1:11091-14531 GCA_964432145.1 uncultured Chloracidobacterium sp. | reverse complement strand
ATGGACGCCCATTCCCTGCATCTGGCCGTGGCCGCCGATGCCGGCTCTGCCGCCGGCCTTGACGATGTCTGCCGCACCTTTGGCGATCATCGGGAAGCTGTATTCCTCGGTACGGAACCACTGCGGACGGCGACGCATCATCGAGTTGATCAACTCGCCGGGGATGAATTTGCCCAGGCGTTTGTTGTTGAGTACGTCGGTCGTCTGGAAAAAGTAATTCTCAGTCCACGGGCCGCCATACGCGACGAGGATCGTCGGCGTGTAATAGGTCTTGGTCTTGGCGACGAACTGGATCACGTCGTTATAGATCGGCTGCAGCGGCAAGCTGTGTTCGTTGCCCGAATAGCCGTCGATCATCTGCGAAAGGTCAAGCTTCATATCGAGAGCGCCCTCGGTGGTCGGCGTGATCCGGTTGTCGGTACACGCCATCGCGACCATTTGCCGGACGTTGCGGTCGCCGACGACGTATTGCTTGAGCGTGTCGGTCTTGTAGGCGTCGCGATATCGCTTGATGTAGTTATTGACCGAATCCTTGTCGTCGAGGCTGAGGTTCGAGAAAACGCCCGGCCCGGTGGTGAAAACACGCGGTCCGAGGATCTCGCCGGTTTCGACGAGGTCGGCGTAGGCGTAAACGTCGGTCGTAGCACTCTGCGGATCGCGGGTCGTGGTCACGCCGTAGGCGAGATTCGCCAGATACTGCCATACCTGCGTCTGGTGCAGGTCACGCGGCGGCCACATATGGGCATGGACGTCGACAAACCCCGGCACGATCGTTTTGCCGGTAACGTCGACGATCTTTGCACCTGCCGGCCGCGTTACTTTGCCGGTCGGGCCGATGGCGGTAATGCGGTTGTCGGTGACGACGATATCGCCTTTTTCAATGATCTCGTCGCCTTTCATCGAGATGATGCGGGCACCGGTCAGGACCGCCGTGCCTTTAGGTTTGCTTCGAGGTGCCGAGACGGTGATGTCGACCTCGGTCGGCTTGTCCGTGTCGATCGCCTGGCGATAGAGCTTTGTGCCCCACGACCATGTCACACTCTTTCCGTCTGCAGTCCAATTCAGGTAATCGCCGCCATAAACGGACATCTTTTTGACAGGAACGTTCGAGGTCGGCGAGGCGAGGCTGACGTTGACCGTATCGCGGCCGGTTCGCGGGACCGTTACGATGTAATGCTTGCCCTGCAGCTCGAGGAATACGCGGCTGCGGTCGGGCGAGATCTTCATCGTTCCTGCCGAAGGCTGCTGGGGAGGTGCTCCTTTGCCCGTCACGCGCATATGGACGCGGCGGTCGAATCCGTCAAGACGGATCGACGCCAATCCGGCGCCCGTCGTTAGGTAGACCCGGTTAGGGTCGTCAGAGAAATGAGGCAGCCTGCCGCCCTGCGTCGGTGCGATATGGGTGGCCGCACCGCCGTTCGCTGGGATATACCGAAGGTCGGTGCCGGTTGAACCGCCGACGCCGGTGACCTCACGCTGGCCTTCGTGCTTGCCGTGAAGGATCTCTTCCTCGGGCGAGGAATACTCGTGATCCTCGCGTATATCGGCATAAAGCTGGTCGTCGACCGCACCGGTGATGAAGACAATCTTCGAGCCGTCGGGCGAATACGCGGGATACGAATAGAACGCGGCCGATGTGGTGAGCCGCCGTCCGTCACCGCCTTCCGCCGGTGCCGAATAGATATGGCCGCCCTGGCTCGACCATGTCACGTACGCGATCGAGCGTCCGTCCGGCGACCATGCCGGCATGAATTCGCCTTCGGTCCCGCTGGTCAGGCGGCGTGGCGTTCCGCCCGGCAAGTCCTGAACGTAAAGTTTGCTGAATGCGGTGAATGCCACGCGTTTTCCGTCAGGCGAGACCGTCGGGTAGCGGATGAGCCTTGCGTTGACGGCCGCACTGTCATCGACGCGATAATCGAAATGCACCCGCGGGCCGATCTCGGCCTCGACATTCACGGTGAACGGCACATCGGTCGCCGCCCCGGTAGCAAAATCGACCTTAGCGATCTTGCCGTTGACGGGCACGATCAGCGACCGACCGTCTGGCATGAAATCATATCCCGGGAACGTGTCGCGTGTAGCTCGCGATTCCTGATCGTCGCGGGTCACGTTGTTGATCAGCCAGCGTTCGGTGTTGGTCTCGAGGTTTCGAACGCGAAGCGCTGTCTTGGTCTCATATCGCGTTGCGTAAACCAGGTTCTTTCCGTCGGGCGAGAGAACGGGCCGCATCGCCGAGCCTTGAGTATTCGTGACCCTCGAGGTTTCGCCGGTGTCGCGGTCAAAGCGAGTGACCTGCCACATCGGAAACCGCGCATTGTAATCGAACGCGCCGGTACGCTGTGACCAGTAAACGAACTTTCCGTCCGGCGAAGCCTGGACGCCCATGATGTTCATTCGCGGCGTTGCCGGCCCGGTCTGGCCGGGGCCCGGAAGCGGCGGCGGAGGCGGGCCGATCGAGAGGCCGGAGCCGCCGTCCTTGTGATACATGTACGGATGAAACGTGCCGATCGACTGGTCTGACTTTGAGACCATTATATAATTGCCGTCCTCGCTCCAATTGGGCGATACGAACATCGCCTTCGTGTCCTTGGTGATGGCCTTGGCGTCAGTGCCGTCGGGCTTCATTATCCAGACGTTCTCGGCACCGCTGCGATCCGAGAGGAACGCGATCCATTGCCCGTCGGGCGAGAATTTCGGCTGGCTCTCAAACGACATGCCGCCGTGAATGCGTTTCGCAGTGCCGCCCTCGATCGGCAGCGTATAGATATCGCCGAGCATGTCGAAGGTTATCCACTTACCGTCGGGCGAGACGTCGAGCGACATCCAAGTGCCTTCGTTTGTCGTAAACCTGATCGTCTCCGCGACCTTGAGCGGCAGCGGCGGCGTCTCGGGCTTTTTTTCATCCGCTTTTTTCTCGTCTTTCTTTTCCTCAGGCTTTGGGTCCTGAGCAATGATCGGCAGCGGCATCGCGAGAGTGTACATCGCGAACAATATAAGAACCTTTTTCAACGGGTCAGCAATACGCATAGTTTCTCCTCGATCTAAGGGCAAGTTCTGGGCGCCAAAAATGGAGAACGTGCCCCAACTTAGTTAGTAGTTATTATTGTTTTGAGTTTAACCGATGATGAATACGCTGAGCAAAACAATATGTTTCAACGAGCGGTCAGTCAAAAGTCCGAACACGCGCAAAAGATGAAAAGCGCGCGCGCGCGGATGCGCCAATACGTATGCTGAACGTACCGGCAAGACCTACAATTGTGTTCACCAGAGCCCTGCTGGAAAAAAGGCAGCTACATTGCCCGGTCGCTTATCATTTCGATGCTCCGTGTTCCCGGTTCCAGAGTCGAGTATCGACCGAGCAAAAGTTCGTTAACGCCGTCGGACGTGAGCGGTTTTGCAAAATGGTATCCCTGCCCAAATTCACAATTGAGGATAATTAG
>CAYSMU010000026.1:0-11081 GCA_964432145.1 uncultured Chloracidobacterium sp. | reverse complement strand
GATGAGCAATCCGTTCTTCGACCTGAAGTTCGTTCTCGACGCCCTCGGCGATGGTTTTGAGCTTTAAGGCCTCGGCCATCATTATTATCGCTCGGGCGACGGCATTACCTTCTGCACCTTTACCAAGTTTGTCGATGAAGCTCTTGTCGATTTTGAGAATATCTATCGGGAACCGCTGCAGGTAACTGAGGCTCGAATATCCGGTACCGAAATCGTCGATCGCGAGGCGGATACCGAGCTTCTTAAGTTTGTGCAGCTTAACGATCATCGCTTCGGTGTCCTGTATCATGAAGCTCTCGGTTATTTCCAGTACAAGCGAATGAGCGGGCAGGCCCGAGAGCTTGAGGGCCCGGCCAATAATTTCGACAAGCTGTTCCTGTAGAAACTGGTGGATCGAGATATTGACGGTCAAGGTAAGATCGAGTTCCTCTTGATATTCTCGTCGCCACTCTTGGGCCTGACGACACGCCTCAACCAGGATCCATTCGCCCAAGGGCACGATCAGTTCGGTTTCCTCCGCCAGAGGTATGAACTTTCCCGGATCGAGAAGGCCCAAACGAGGGTGAAGCCATCTAACCAGGGCTTCGATACCCATCACCTTGCCTGATTTAAGATGAAAGATCGGTTGATAGTGAATGACGAACTCACCATTGTCGATGCCGCGGCGGAGTTCTTCCTCCAATTTTATCCGTTCCAAAAGGGCCTCGTGCATCTTAGGCTCAAAAACGACGTATTTGCCTTTTCCCTGGCTCTTGGCCATATACATCGCAAGGTCGGCGTTTCGAAGCAGTTCGTCCGAGCCGACCGAATCGTTCGGGACCGTCATCGCGATCCCAATGCTCGACCCGACACGTATCTCCTTGCCATCGATCCTGAACGGCTGTTTCAGGACCGCAATGATGCGCTCGGCGATGGTTGTTGCCTCTTCGGGTCTGTACATCGACTCCATGAGGATCGCGAACTCGTCACCGCCAAACCGCGCGGCGGTATCCGAACCCCTCAGGCAGTCCTGAAGCCGTTCTGCCACGCAGATCAACAACTTGTCACCCGTTGAGTGCCCGAGCGAATCGTTTACCGCCTTGAAGTTATCAAGATCAAGAAACAGGACCGCGAGTGACGAATTGGAACGGGCAAGCTTGGTCAAAGCATGATCGATCCGGTCTTTGAACAACACTCGATTTGCGATTTTTGTCAGCGGGTCATGCAACGCCTGGTGCGATAGTTGGTCCTCGAGCGATTTGCGTTCGGAAACATCCATTATTGACCCGAGCATTCTGATCGGGCCCTTATTCTCGTCATAGACTATGTAGCCGCGATTGATAACGAAGGCATAACTGCCGTCCGCTCGAAGAAAGCGGTATTCGGCCATCCAATTCGTTTCCTTGTTTTCGATGTGCCGATAGATATCCTGCACCACGGACTCAGAGTCGTCCGGATGAAGCCGCAGCATCCAGGAATCGAATCCGACGCCCACTTCCTCTGCCGAGTAACCAAAGAGGCTCTGAAAACCTTTGTTCCACCAGATCTCATTTGTCGCCAGGTTCCAATCCCAAACAGCATCGCTGGTGGCCCGGGCGACAAGTTCAAATCGCTCCTGACTGCGGATCAGTGCTTCCTCCGAGCGCTTTCTTTCGATCGCGAGGGCGATCTGATCTGCGACCGATGTCAAAAGGTCCAGATCTTTCTGGGTATACGTATCTGAATTTTCATAATCCTGAACCACCAATACGCCGATGATCCCTGAACGCGTCTTCAGCGGAACCCCCAGCCAGATGGGCGAATCGGTCCCGACTGACTCGACCTCGCCTTGCTCGATCAATTTTTTTGCATCCTCGTCGGTGAACATCATCGACCGGCCCTGGCGAAAAACGAATGAGCTTAGACTGCGGCCGAGCCTGGTGGGCGGAGGCATCGGATCATATTTATCGACCCAAAACTCCATCGTAAGCAACTCAGATTCAGGATCGAACAGGGCAACAAAGAAATTCTCGGCGTAAACGATCTTGCTGATGGTCCGATGAACCAGCGTCAACAATTCGTCGAGAGAGATCGCGGACGCAGCCCCCTGTACGATGCGTGAGATAGCGCGCGACTCTGCCTCGAGGCGTTTTCGTCTCGTGATATCGCTTGCTACGCAGACAAGTTTATTCGAGTTTGTGCCGGGGTCATGAATTGTTGAGGTCGAGACAGAGATCGGGAAATATTCCCCGTCCTTTCTCATACAGTTCATCTCAAACCGATTGCCGCCAACGCTGCTATGCAGCGACTTAGCAAACAACTTCTCGAAAAACCGGCGCGTTCGGGTGAGCTTTTCGACAGAGTGGCCAACAAGTTCTTCCTCAGAAAATCCCGTTAACTGGACCGTCGAACGGTTGACCCGCTCGATCCTTGCGTCGGCATCAAGCACCAGGATCGCGTCCGTGATCGAGTCAAAAATGTCGTCGCGAAGGCTTCGCGTGGGATCGCCGGGAGACAAATTGTCCGACCTCACTGTTACGGATCTTTTACGGTTTCCAGGAGGTATAGGGTCGGGCGGAAGAGCAGGAATCGCCGGACGGCCCTTTTTCTTACTTGTCTTTGGAGGAGTCTCCATTTGAGGGATATCACTCGGTTGAGAGTTCGCGTTACCGGGTAAACGAAAAGTCGAGAGGCGTGGAAGTGACTAGCGGCGCGAGGGAAGCGCCACTAAAGGATATCTTAAACAATGTTGAAAATCAAGAAATAAATACAACCAAAAGACTATTCGGAATTGTCGATCTACTATAATAGGGTACTGATGAGATCTCTAATAAACGTTATCGGCGGCGGCCTGGCGGGAGTTGAAGTTGCGTGGCAGGCGGCTGAGATGGGTGCCAGCGTTCGTCTCTTCGAGATGCGGCCGGTACAGCAGACACCGGCACATCGCACCGACAAACTGGCTGAGATCGTTTGCTCGAACTCCTTCAAGACTGACGAGCCCGGCAGCGCTCCTTACCTTTTAAAGGAAGAGCTTCGCCGCGGCGGCTCGATGGTGCTCGAGGTCGCCCATGCTACACGCGTGCCGGCCGGGGCTGCTTTGTCAGTCGACCGGATCAAGTTCGCCGAGATGATAACCGAGCGGGTTGAGGCTCATCCGAATATTGAGGTGATTCGCGAAGAGGTGACGACGATACCTGCTGACGGCATTACTATCATCGCGACCGGGCCGCTGACCTCGGACGCTCTGACGCAGGAGATCATGAAGCTGACAGGCGACGATCAGCTTTATTTCTACGATGCGATAGCACCGATCATCGCGGCAGATTCGATTGACATGTCTATCGCTTTCAAAGCGGCACGCTATGACAAAGGCGGCGACGACTATATCAACTGCCCGATGAGCCGCGAGCTTTATGAAAGGTTCATTACCGAATTGCTGGAAGCCAAGTCGGTGCCGTTGAAGCGTTTTGAGGAGACACATTGGTTCGAGTCGTGCCTGCCTATCGAGGAGATCGCACGCCGCGGCCCCGAGACCTTGCGCTTTGGCCCGATGAAACCGAAAGGCTTGCGTCATCCCAAAACCGGCGAGGAGCCTTATGCTTGTGTTCAATTAAGACAGGAAAATCTCATGGCGGACGCGTATGGAATGGTCGGATTCCAAAATCATTTGCGATACGGTGAGCAGGAACGCATATTGAAATTAATACCGGGTTTGGAGAACGCCGAATTCCTGCAATTTGGCCAGATACATCGCAATACATTTATTAATAGCCCCCAGATACTTAACGAATCACTTGCGACAAAGGCGAACCCGCGTCTATTCTTCGCCGGCCAGATCACCGGCGTCGAAGGCTATGTCGAATCAGTCGCGACCGGCTGGCTCGCGGGGATAAACGCCGTCCGCGTCTTGCGCGATCAACCGATGCTCACCGCACCTGTTACGTCCGCGATCGGCGCGCTTTGTCGATACGTGTCGAATGTCGAGACCAAGAACTTCCAGCCGGTGAATATAACATTCGGCCTGCTCGAACCGCTGCCAGTTGAGCTTCGTAAAAAGCACAGGAACAAACGCGAGCGGCATATGATACAGGTGGAGCGGGCATTAATTGATTGGGATGAGTGGATGACGGTTTTGTCGCCAACGGTGGCTCTTTGATTGCCGTTGCCTTTAGGCAACGGTTACGATTGCAACAAACATAAAGGGCTTTAGCCCAACTTCTTAATGACACGCTAAGGAGCACATTTATGTCATACGTCCGCATTTGGGGGCATGTAGTCTTTTCCACTCGCAATCACGAGCAGTATTTGAACTCCGATCTAAGGTGTAAATTGATCGACCACATCAAGATCAATTGTCGAAACAAAGAGATCTTTCTCGATTCGATCGGATCACAGGGAAATTGGGCTAAAGCCCAAGGGGTTTTTATTGATTCAACCGTTGGCTAAAGCCAACGGCAATATTAAAACCATAGACTATGGAACCAACCGCACTCCTAATAATCCTCGCCATCTTCCTTGTCGCGGTCCTGTATTCGTCGGTAGGGCACGGCGGGGCGTCGGGTTACCTCGCGGTGATGGCGCTTTTGGCGGTCGCACCTGAGATCACGCGGCCGACGGCCCTAACACTTAACGTGGTCGTCTCGGCGATCGCCTTTGCGCAGTTCGCATACAAGGGCGGGTTTTCGTGGCGCGTTTTCTGGCCGTTCGCGGTCGCTTCGATACCTATGGCTTATGTCGGCGGGACCATTGATCTGCCCACGAGCACGTATAAGATCGTCCTTGGAATTGTCTTAATATTCACGGCTGTCCGGCTTAGCCTGCGATTGTCTGGCGACAGCGACCATCCGACACAGCCGCCCATCGCGGCGGCCCTCGCCGTCGGCGCTGCGATCGGGTTTGTGTCCGGATTAGTCGGCGTCGGCGGCGGTATCTTCCTCACGCCGGTGCTGCTCCTGATGAAGTGGTCCGAGACACGGGTTGCGGCCGGCGTCTCTGCACTCTTCATCTTACTTAATTCTGGGGCCGCGTTGGCCGGCAGCTATTCAAAGGTAGCTGAGTTGCCGGAGATCGTTTGGGCGTGGCTTGCGGCGGCCCTGATCGGCGGGGTGATCGGAGCGACACTTGGAAGCAATAAGTTCGGCTCGCTGACCTTACGCAGAGTGCTGGCCGTCGTATTGGTTGCGGCAGGTATCAAGCTCATTTTTGTCTAGGCATATTTTGCACCGCTTTCGTAATCCAATAGTGCGAAGAATGAGATCCAGAGTTTTTGTACTATTTTTCGTGCCTTTCGCGTGTTTCGCGGTTAATACTCTTGCGCAATCCGGACGAACGAAGCCGAGCCCCACACCGACGCCGCAGCGGACGATCAGCGGACCTTCTGTACTGACGTCCTCGACCCCCTCTGCACAAAAGCCGACTCCTGCGCCGACCGCAACGCCCGCAGCGGACGAGGATGTGATCAAGGTCGACTCGGTGCTCGTTCCTATACCAGTTTCGGTCACAGAGTCCGATGGAAGGGCTGTTCGAACTCTGAAACTCACGGATTTTGAACTGCGGATCGATGGCAAATCGGCCGAGATCGCGGAATTGACCCGCAGCGAGACGCCGATACGCCTGGCGATGCTCTTTGACAATTCGTCCAGCGTATTGATCGCCCGCGACTTTGAAAAGAATGCCGCTGTGCGTTTCTTTCGCCGCGTCATCAGGCCCGAACGCGACAAGGCCGCTCTATTCTCGGTCGCCGATTGGACGCGGCTAGAGCAGGCGTTTACCACCGATGTTTCGCTGCTGACCCGTGCGATCGAGCTGTTTCCCGAGCCAAAGGGAGCGACGGCCCTGCTTGATGGGATCGTCGAGGTCGCCGACTATCTCAGATCTGCGACCGGCCGACGCGTGCTGGTGATCGTTTCGGATGGCGAGGACACATACAGCGACCTCAAGACAACGCTCGAGGGCGTCGTCAGATCGCTCCTTGTCAGCGACGTGCAGGTCTATGTCGTGAAGACAAAGGATTTTGAGAATTTTAAGCGGACGGGCGTTCGCGGCGGCAATGCGAATATCCGGGCTCTTACGGCCGAACGGCGAATGATCGAGATCACACAGCAGACAGGCGGCTCCGTCTATTCGCCGATCGACGAGGACGAGATGAGCGCAGCGTTTACCCAGATCGCCGCCGAGCTCTCGCAGCAGTACGTGCTCAGCTATTATCCCGAGGACGATCCCGGCAAGGCAGGCGACTTTCGCTCGATCTCTCTCTCGGTAAAAGGCAAGAAAGACCTGACCGTCAGAACGCGGAAAGGTTATTATGTTGGGAAGAAATAGTGTCGGTGTGCAGGCTGCGAAACTATTCTCAGAGCAGGGTGCCGAGATCCTGAATTCCCATGGCGTCACCGCAGGGAATTTCGTGCAATCGCGGTCAAGGGAAAACCAGATCTTATCGTTCGAGCAAGTATGGACTCGTATGTGAGGAAGCGGTGACTTTAATGCTAAATGTAGATGAGTAAGCCCGCGACACTGATCATTATTCCGATAGCCATTCTGGCAATTGGCGTCGTCGGATATTTTTGTATGATTGGATCCAGGCTCGCTAGTGGGGACTTGTACCAAAATGGTGTCCCCGAGATCGTTAGATGTGGAGCAGTCGAGAGCTTTCCTGGTCTGTCACGCGACGTAACTCGGATCGCGAAAGGAAGTAGCGGGTATTTTCAAAAGGATGAATTCTCCGGAGACTACGCGACTCGGGATGACTTTGTCAGTGATTGGTACGGCAAGCATTTAAACGCAATGCAGGAACCGTCTTTGGTGAGTCCGGGGGATTTCGACAAAGAGGTCTATCGCTTTTTGTGGCTTCGAACCTTTAATCGTCCGATCGCCGTCCGTGTTGAACGATCTTTCGAGAGAGCGAACCTCATTGTCACTGAGTTAAGCGGGGCAGGTGGGTATGAGCCCGGCAACGTCCTGCGACGGGAAACGATTTCCATCACCGATAAGAGTTGGTGCGATTTTATCGCGATGCTTGAAGTTTCCCGGTTTTGGGAGTTGGGTGGCCCGAATATGGATGAGCAAGGACTCGACGGGGCTAGTTGGATACTTGAGGGTGTGCGCGAGGGCCGATACCATTTGGTTGAGCGATGGTCACCACAAGATGGTGATTACCGTAAGTATTGTATTTTTCTGTTGAGAATTTCCGGCTTTTATGTCGAGAAGCTTGGTGATGAGCTTTATTAGATTTTGAACGAATACCTCACCCAATTCCTGCAGCACCTCAAATACGAGCGCGACGTCAGCCCGCATACGCTGCGCAATTACGCGAGCGATCTCGAACAGTTTCAGCAGCATTTGTTTAATGTCGAAAAACGCAGTGATTTTCCCATTGAGCAGATCGACCGGCTGACGATACGTGAATGGATGGCCAGTTTACACGGCGATCATAAGAAGACATCGGTGGCGAGAAAACTCGCGTCATTGAGGACTTTCTTTCAATTTCTCATTCGAGAGGGCAAGCTCGAATCGAATCCCGCTAAACTTGTAGCCACGCCAAAGATCGAGCGAAAGCTACCTAATCATCTGTCGATGGAGGACGCGGTCCGGTTCATCGAGACGCCCGATATCAATACCGATCTCGGCCGCCGCGACCGGGCGATACTTGAGTTTCTCTATGCCACAGGCATCCGTGTCGGCGAGTTGGTTGGCATCGACATCAACGACGTCGATTTTCGCGAGCGTATGGTGCGGGTCACGGGCAAACGTAAGAAACAGCGAATCGTACCCTTCGGCGAACCGGCCGCACAGGCATTGCTCCTCTATCTCGATGAAACGCGAGGCGTATTTCTCGCCGGTGCTCCCGAGGCCGAGCGGACCAATGCACTGTTCCTGCATCGCCGCGGCGGACGTCTGACGACCCGCAGCGTCGGCCGCATGATCGATAAATACATCAAGCTCTGTGCGGACATTCACGACATCTCGCCGCACAGTTTGCGGCATACTTTTGCGACGCACCTGCTCGACAGCGGCGCCGATCTGCGTGACATTCAGGAACTGCTGGGCCACGCGAGGCTATCGACGACGCAGATCTACACCCAGGTTTCGATGGAAAAGATGATCGAGGTTTATGATAAGGCTCATCCGAAGGCTTGATTGGCCCTAATTCTTGCGAAGGTTATCTAACTCTCGAAAAAAGCTGACGAGATGCTCTCCCCAACCGCTGTTTAGGGCCATAACATAGACAAATTCTTTCGAGTTTCGGTCGATAGGCTTTACTGGCGATAAAGCAACGGCCCAAACTTTCTGCCCTTTCTTTCTTGAAGAGGGCTCAGCAGCCGGATCAACAAGAAAAGTTATCCAAGCGGATCGAGCGAGCGGCGACCAAGTCGATTCGATTTCCCAAATCTCGTCTGCCCACCACACAGGCAGTTCTGACTTATCTAGAATCCGCCAGCCGTACTCAACCAAAGTTTCCGCTAGTGTGGAAGCTTGAGTCTCCATGAATTCTCCGTATTAGACTGTAACCGAGACTTTGACACCCAAACCGTGCAGCACCTTTAAGATTGTGTCATACCTCGGCTTCGCTCCGGGAGCAAGAGCCTTGTAGAGACTCTCTCGACCGAGCCCACTTTCCTTGGCTATCGTTGCCATGCCACGAGCCTTGGCCACGTCAGAGACTGCCGCGAGAAAGACATCAGGGTTGGCGTCCTCAAGCGCAGCGGTCAAATATTCTGCGATTGCTTCGTCGCTATCTAGATAATCTGCTGCATCGAATTTTGTTAATTTCCTCATTTTATTAGATCTCCTTCATCGAGTTCAGCCGCTATCGCCTTGGCTTTCTCAATATCCTTCCGCTGCGAGGATTTGTCGCCGCCGATCAGAAGAACGATCAATTCCTTTCCACGAATTGTGAAGTACACACGATAGCCGGGCCCATAGTGAACCCGCATTTCGCTCACTCCTCCACCTACTGGCGAAACGTCGCCCAGATTACCATGCTCCGCCGAGACCATTCTGGCAACGATTCTGGCCTTGGCCTTTTGATCGCGGAGTCTCGCCAGCCAACGATCAAATTCGGGCGTTTTGAGGAGAGAATACACCAACGCCAGTGTATCTAAACGGATACAAATGCACAAGGTTGATTACTGCCGACTATTGAAATATGATTCTTTTCAAGTTCAACGAATTCGCTTCATCCTCATCAAATATGAAAAAGGTCACTCTTCTTGCGATCGCTTTATTAGGCCTCACTGCGGCAGTAGTTGCCCAGAACAAACTCCTCACCCTCGACGACATCTTCAGCCCTGATTCGGCAAAGCGAGTACGTTTTGGCGGGACGCCGGTGGCAGTGCAATGGTCGCCGGACGGCGTATCGTTCAAGCAGTCGATCAACGGGCAGTTGATGAGGGTAAACGCGATCAGCGGGCAGGCTGTGCCGTATTTTGAGAGTGCGGCACTTTCGACGGCGCTACAGCGTGCGGGCTTAAGGGCGGACCAGGCCGCGGCGATCGCCAATTCTCCTTTCGTTCAGTTCAACGATAACGAGAGCGGCATCCTGATCGATCACGACAGCGACCTCTGGTACTACGAACTCGCGACGCGCAGCCTGAAACGCCTCACAAACAGCCGCGACAACGAGCTTGAGCCCGACTTCAGCCCAGACGGCAAGCTGGTCAGCTTTGTTCGCGGGAATAACCTGTTTGTGGTCGATATCGCCCGCGCGAACGAAAAACAGCTCACGCGCGACGGCCGCGAGGGCGACAAGCCGATCTACAACGGCCATCTCGACTGGGTCTACGAAGAAGAGCTTTACGGCCGGGGCAGCCGGCGAGGCTATTGGTGGTCGCCTGATTCGAAATATATCGCGTTCCTGAGGCTCGATGACTCAAACGTGCCAAAGTTCGTTTTGGTGAACGACATCCCCAATGACCAGGTAATCGAGACGACGAACTATCCGCAGGCGGGCGACCCGAATCCGGTCGTAAAACTCGGCATCGCGGACGTGAACAAAACGCAGTTGATGCCGAATGTGAGCCGCATTCCCAAGGTCGGCGAACGCCTGCCGCCCGTTCTTCAGCGTGCGGGTGACGCGGCGAGGTTTGTTGACACCTCGAAATACAAGCCTGAGGACCTGCTCATTGCACGCGTTGCGTGGGCCCCCGACAGCAAGAACATCCTTTTTCAGGCACTCAATCGTGAGCAGACATTCCTCGATCTGAACGCGTCGGCGCTCGACGGCAAGGTGCGAAAGGTACTGACCGAGGAAACGCCGGCGTGGGTCGAGGTTTACGACAACCCCGCCTTTTTCCAGCATTCGGCGACCGGAGCGGCATTCGTATGGCAGTCGGCCCGCAACGGCTGGCGTCACCTTTATCTGTACGACAACGACGGCAAGCAGATCGCCCAATTGACCAACGGCAAATGGGAGATACGCAACCTTTACGGCGTGGACGCTCGTAACGGCTGGGTCTATTTTTCGGCGACGAAGGACAGCCACATTGCCGAGAATATCTACCGCGTCCGCCTGATTGGCGGCGAACCGGAACGCCTTACCCGCGGCGACGGCACCCACGCGGCGGCATTCAATCGCGATTTTTCGCACTTTGTCGAGAATTACAGCGAGGCTATGCTACCGGCGCAAACGCGGATGTACCGCGCCGACGGCACGCTCGAGCGAACGATCAACGAGAACAAGTCCGACGTTCTCGGCCAGTATAGGCTCAGCCGGCCCGAGTTTATGAAGGTCAAGACGCGAGACGGTTTTGAGATGGAGGCGATGATGATCAAGCCGCCCGATTTCGATCCGTCGATGAAGTACCCGGTATTCCAGTTCACTTACGCCGGGCCGCACGCTCCTTCGGTCGCAAATCGCTGGGGCGGCAATCGCGGTATGTGGTTTCAGATGCTCGCCCAAAAGGGTTACATCGTCTGGGTATGCGACAACCGTACGGCGAGCGGCAAGGGCGAGGAATCGGTCTGGCCGATGTACAAACGAATGTACGAGCTCGAGCTGCGCGATATCGAGGACGGCCTTAACTATCTTAAATCGCTGCCTTATATCGACGGCTCGCGCATCGGGCTTCACGGCTGGAGCTACGGCGGTTCGATGACATCGTACGCGTTGACGCACAGCAGATCGT
>CAYSMU010000025.1:0-14670 GCA_964432145.1 uncultured Chloracidobacterium sp. | reverse complement strand
GCGTGAATGATTGCTCGCTGCCGTATTGAGGCGAATTGAGGTCAGGTCGGCTTCTAATTCAAGCCGACCTGAGACTTTGAAGTAACTTTGTTGTCGCGAAAGCTAACGAGTACGGTCTTGTACTTCTCACCGACCCATTTTACCGAAACGAACGAGACGCCGCCGCCTTTGCCGCTGTAATACTCAGTTCCCTTTCCGCCCATTACGTTCTCGACATCAGGGCGTTTCATCCCAACCTTGATCTGCTCATACTTTGCCATTGTGACCTCGTACTCCCCCTTCGAAGACGAAGTAGTCGTCTCAGGGCTTGACGAGGTCGTTGGTGTCGAACGCTCAGGCGTCCGGCTTCCCTGATTCGCGAGCTGCTTCAGACGATCGCCGCAGGAACATCCGAGGACAACGAGTATAAGGGCAGATAGAGCCAGGCCGGACGCATTTTTCATCTATTTGTTCACTCCGACAAGAGATCAATATCCTTTGGCTGCAACGTACTTGACGAGGTCCCGGACGCGGCACGAATAACCCCATTCATTGTCATACCACGACAGGATCTTGATGCACGTACCGTCGATCACCTTGGTGTTTTCCGAATCTACGATCGACGAGTTCGAATTGCCCTTGAAATCTATCGAGACGAGCGGCTCGTCGCTGACCGCGAGAATTCCCTTTAGGGGTCCGGCAGCGGAGTCTCTCAGGATCTGGTTGACCTCGTCCGCCGATGTCGATCTTTCTACGTTCATGACCACGTCCACGAGAGAGACGTTCGGCGTTGGAACGCGTACCGAGATGCCGTCAAATTTGCCCTTGAGGTCCGGAATGACGAGAGCGACAGCCTTTGCCGCACCGGTCGACGTTGGGATCATCGAAAGGGCCGCGGCACGAGCCCGCCTAAGGTCTTTGTGCGGCAGGTCAAGAAGCTGCTGGTCATTGGTGTAGCTGTGAATCGTATTCATCAGGGCATTCTTGATGCCGAAATTCTCGTGGATCACCTTGGCGACGGGTGCGAGGCAGTTCGTCGTGCAGGACGCGTTCGAGATGATGTGATGGTTTGCGGCGACGTACATTCCCTCGTTCACACCGAGCACGATGGTCACATCCTCGCCCTTTGCCGGCGCGGAGATGATCACTTTCTTAACATCGCCACGCAGGTGTTTGCGGGCATCCTCAGCCTTCGTGAATCGGCCAGTCGACTCGATCACGATCTCCGCTCCAACCGAGGCCCAATCGATCGCAGCGGGATCTTTCTCAGAGAAAACGCGAAACGTATCGCTCTCGACCGTGATCGTACCGTCGCCTGCGGTGATATTGTGGTCAAGGTTACCCATGACCGAGTCGTATTTAAGTAAATGTGCGAGAGTCTTTGTATCCGTCAGGTCATTTACCGCAACCAGATCGATGTCAGGATCGCCAAGCCATGTCCTGACAACGGCGCGGCCAATGCGTCCAAATCCATTTATACCTACTTTAATTCCCATTGTATTAAATGATCCTCCAAAAGAATGCGCGCTATCAAGACCTGAAGATATCGCAATTTCAGGGCATATTCAATTTGCCGCCTATAAGAGATAGTTGAAACAAACGAAAATTTATTGTCGTAGTAACGGTTTGAGTTTTTCGCAGTAAGCAATAAAATCAGGTGTTTGGTTTCGGAGCTTCTCATAATGACTTTTTCGCGTTCTCGCATTACATTTTGTACGATCTTATTCCTGCTTTCGATATCCGCGGCGGCAGCAGCGATGCCTCAGGACGACACCCGCGTAGCAAAGGTGACAGCCGAGCCGTCTTCCTCACCGCTCGATCCGGCGCCGCCAATAGCACCGAGAGCGTCACAAGTACTCGGCCGTGGACCGTCAGCTCTTAATCGGGTTGGCGTACAGGCAGCACAACCGATATCTATCAGTCTGAGTGATGCGATAAGGAAGGCTCTCGAGAACAACAACGACGTTGAGATCTCCCGCGGCGATGTGCGGCTGCAGGAAACCTCTGTTCGCTCGATCCTTGGGGGATACGATCCGGTTTTCTCCGTTACACCCAATTTCTCTCGCAATTCAACAACCGGATCAGAGGCGACGAACGATTTTCGGGTAAATTCGAGCTGGACGAAAAACCTTGAGAAGGGTGGCGGAAACTACCAGGTCTTTTTTAATAACAACCGAACCGAGAATGCGTTTGCACAAGCACAGGTGACATCGGGTAACGTCACGGGTGGAAACAGCGCTATCTACTCTTCCTCGTTCGGTGTGACGTTTACCCAGCCTCTCGCAAGGAATTTCCGGATCGATAACACGCGGCGGCAGATCACCATAGCTAAAAAACGCCTTGAGCAGACCGAATCGGATTTTCGCCTGCAGGCGACGTCGACGATCACGGCTGTTGCGAGAGCTTATTGGGATTTTGTTTTTGCGCTGCGAAACCAGCAGAACGAGGTGGCCAACGTTAATCTGGCACGGGAAAATTTACGCCAGGTTGAGGCCAAGATCGAAGCCGGTGCCGCCGCTCCGCTCGAACGGGCCGAAGTAGCAACAGAACTCGCAAATCGTGAGGGCAGTCTGCTGCTCGCTACACAAACCGTCTCTATCGCTGAGAATACACTCAAACAGTTGATCTTGCGTGATCCATTGTCGGCAGAGTGGTCACAGACATTCGTGCCTACGGATAAGCCTGCGTTTAGCCTCGATCCGACAAATCTTGATTCCGCAATGAAGGATGCGATGGAAAATCGCTTCGAACTCAAGCGTTTGAAACTGCAGCAGGAGATCAACGCAGAAGATATTCGGTATTTCAAAAACCAGATGAAACCCCAGGTGGACCTGAATACTACCTTTTCTCTTGACGGTATCTCTCGTAGCGGCACGAGCACTGCCACGACGACAAACCTCATCACGGGTACAGCCGACCTGTTCCTGTTCAATAATCTCAACTCGACCCGAACAAGTGTAGGCTTGCCGCTGGTTGTTAACCCCACGCTGACGATACCCGCATCTCCTTCGTATTTGTTTGGCGGATTCAATCGGTCGATGGCGAATATGTTTCGTTCGGATGCCCCGAATTATTCGATCGGAGTGACCGTGTCATTTCCGTGGCGAAATCGAACGGCGAGGGCGAATCTCGACGGAGCAAAGGTACAGGAAGAGCAGCTTTTGGCTCAAACCAGGGGCCAGGAGCAAACTGTCATTGTTGAAGTCAGAAACGCCGTGCAGGCGGTCGAGACGTCACGGCAGCGTGTGCTGACGGCACGCCGGGCACGAGAGAACGCTGAGATTCAACTTGAAGGCGAGCGCAAGCTCTACGAGGCGGGCAAGTCTACGACGTTCATACTATTTCAGCGTGAGAATTCGCTGACGAACGCACGTAACGCGGAGATCCGGGCTGAAACGGATTACAACAAAGCACTTGCGGATCTTCAACGGGCGACCTCGACTGCTTTCAGAGCGAACAATATTACGGTCGAGTCTCCACTGAATAAGAAATAGTCAATTTTTTGGCCAGATACTCTTTGCTGACATCCCTTCTAAGGGTGTCAGCTTTTTCATTTTGGCCTCAAGTTTGCGAGAATCATTCCCGTGAAGATCTCTGCGACCATCATTGTTTATAACGAGGAAGGCAATATTGCGGAGGTCTGCGAGTCGCTTGACTGGGCAGATGAGATAGTGATCGTCGATTCGGATTCGACCGATCGAACGGTTGAGATCGCGAAGAAATATACCGATAAGATATACAATCGCGAATTTCGCGGGTATAAGGATAAGCACGAATTCGCCGACTCGAAAACAACCGGCGACTGGATATTTTGGATCGATGCGGACGAACGAGTGTCTCCTCAGTTGCGAGCTTCGATCGAAGAATTGCGGCGGCGAGAAAAAAACGAATTGGCGGATGGATACCGTATCGCCCGAAAGACTTATTTTCTCGACCGATGGATAAGACACTGCGGATGGTATCCCGACTACCAAATGCGGCTTTACCGCAAGGACACTAGTTTCTGGGATGGGATCGCACCGCATCAGGTCGCGCACGTGGCTGGTCGCGTCGAGAAACTTGACGGCGAGTTTCTCCATTACACTAAACGCGACCTGAGCGAGTACCACAGGGTTGTTGATCGCTATGCAACGCTTAGCGCAGAGCACCTGGCTGGCGAAGGCTTACAGGTTGGGACCTTTGGAATACTCGCGAGATCGGCAGCCGCGTTTTTTAGGACGTACATTCTCAAACAAGGCTTTCGAGACGGCACCGCCGGCATGATCATCGCTTGCTTTAGCGCATACGGCGTATTTCTTAGGTACGCCAAAATATGGGAGATCAACAACATAAAGCCATGAAAGCTGTGATCCTTTGCGGTGGGCGCGGGACACGCCTCGGCGAACATGGCCGCTCCGTTCCGAAGGCTCTCATCCCGATCGGCGGCATGCCGATCATTTGGCATATCCTGAAGATATATTCGAGCTACGGAATTAATGAGTTCGTGCTGTGCCTTGGTTATCTGGGGGATCAGATCGCGGACTTTATTCGTGGATTGGACGAAGACTGGTCGGTCGAATGTTTCGATACCGGCGAAGATACCCAAACCGGCGGACGCCTGAAACTCGTCGCGCCATACCTCGCAGGCTCGGGTACTTTTTGCGTAACTTATGGTGATGGCCTGTCGGATATTGATATTAACGAGCTGATCCGTTTTCACCATTCCCACGGGAGAGCCGCGACTGTTACTGCGGTCCATCCCCACTCTAATTTTGGACTGATGGATGTTGATGACGATGGTCTAATCACCGGTTTTCGTGAAAAACCTATAGTTGAAGATTGGGTGAACGGCGGGTTTTTCGTTTTCGAGGAAAGCGTATTCGAGCATCTCAGTGAGAACTCGATCCTGGAACGAGAGCCATTCGAATCAATTTGCGCGGACCGTCAGATGATGGCTTACCGACATAAGGGTTTCTGGAAGTGTATGGACACGTTTAAGGACAATCTTGAATTTGAGCAGCTTTGGAAGGCCGGGGCTGCCTGGAAGGTGTGGTAAATAATGACTTCTTTTTGGAATGGCCGCAAAGCATTTGTAACGGGAGCGACGGGATTTGTCGGCGCTAACCTTACGGCCAAGCTCGTCACGCTGGGTGCCGATGTCTTTTGCCTTCAGCGGGACGAAGCTCAGCCGAATTCCCTCGACCTTTTAGGACTCCGCGAACGCGTCACAGTGGTGAACGGTTCGGTCGAGGACGGCCCGCTGATGCAGCGGATAGTAAACGAATATGAGATCGACTCGGTTTTTCATCTTGCTGCCCAAGCCCTTGTCGGAGCGGCAAACCGCTCGCCCATCTCGACCTTTGAATCGAACATTCGCGGAACCTATATGCTACTTGAGGCATGCCGGTTAACGGATTCCGTGTCCCGGGTGGTAGTTGCGTCGAGTGACAAAGCTTACGGCTCTCACGACGAGCTGCCCTACGCCGAGACCTTTAGGCTTAATGCCCTTTATCCGTACGACGTTTCAAAGGCCTGTACGGATATGATATCTCTTTCGTTTGCCCACACATTCGACGTTCCCGTGGCGATCACGCGATCTGCAAATATCTATGGTCCCGCCGACACGAATATCTCGCGGATCATTCCAGGGACCATTGTGTCATTGCTTCGAGGTGAGCGGCCGATCATTCGTTCGGACGGCACTCCGGTAAGAGATTTCATATTTACGGAAGATATCGTTGCGGGCTATCTGCTGCTTGCCGAAAATATCGAAACTGCTAAAGGTGAGGCATATAATTTTGGCTCGGGTGAACCCGTTGCGATGAGCAAACTCGTCGACAAAATACGCGATCTGATGGGAAGCGACCTCAAACCCGATATTTTGCTCTCGTCGAAGATCGCCAATGAGATCGACGCTCAATACCTGTCTTCCGAAAAGATCCACGATCGATACGGATGGTCACCAAAGGTAGATCTCACCGAAGGGCTTCGGCGTACGATCGCCTGGTATCGCGACAATTGGCATTAAATACAACGACATTTGCCGGCTGAACATCATATTCTTTCCAAGCCCGCGGTTTTTTGTTATATTTCGGAGAGAAGATGAAGAAAATAGCAGCGATAATTGTCCTCTTGATCGGATCTTCGGCTAGCGCTCACGCGCAAAAAGGCGTTGACCCACAGACGCAAACCATAAAAGACAGCGGTAATAAAGTTACGACACGGACAAACGACGTGACCCGTTCGTTTGACTGGGGAAAAGGAAAGACGAAGGTCAGAGAACAACTTCCAAATCCTTACAAACTAAGCTCACGACGAGACGTGCTGCTCGCCACTATTGTGGACGTGCTTCGCGAAATGAAGATAATGGTCGATGAGGCATCGTCCAGGCCAAAGGATGGCGTGCTTATCACGCAGCCCTACGTTTTCGCGAAGGGTTCCGTCATAACCCAAAACGAACTGAACCGTTACGCCATATTGGAGGCCTCATATTCCTCATGGACGCGGGCTCAATATACCCTGACTATAGAAGTCCAGTCGATCGATGGTATTCAGAACAATGTTACCGTCAATGCGAAGATCGAGGGGCGTGCGGGCAACGGCCTTATGTCTGAATGGGTCACTGTACGAAGTTCCGGGGCTGCGGAGGATGACTTTCTGTCTAAGCTCGTCGAGGCTGTAACGGGAACGTCGCCTAACCCTGTTCAGGATTCTGATAAACCTTAATAACCGATCGATGATGTGGATTTTACGTCATTTTTGCCTTTTTACACTGATAGCTGCTGCAGGCTGTCTGGTCTGTCTTGCCCAATCCGCTGATAATTCGAGCTCTGTTGTTCCCAAAACAGGTGATTCTCGTGACGACTATCCAAAGACATTTCGGGAAACCTTGGAAAAGCTCCGGATAGAAAAGGAAAAGAAGGAATATCAGGAGATGTTGGACCGGGGTAACGAGGCTCTGAAGCTTACGGAAGAGCTCGAAAAGGCGGTTGAGGTAAACGGAACCCTAACAGAGCGTGAGCATGCGAAGATCGCAAATGTTGAAAAACTCGTCAAAAAGATCCGCGGGGAACTGGGCGGAAATGACGAGGACGACCGCGAGAAGGAGAATGGGAGTATATTTGCTCGACTCTCTCCCGTCGACGCGGTAAAGTCGCTCCGCTCGGCGACAGTCTCGCTCATGAATGAACTCAAAAAGACTACTCGATTTTCGATCTCCGCGGCGGCCATTCAGAGTACAAACGCAGTATTGCGCGTAGTAAAATTTCTTCGGTTCACAAAATAACTATTTCCGCTCACGATATATTGATGGGAAAGCTTCGGGTGATCTTTTTGGTATTAGCCGCACTCGTCATGTCGGATCTATGTGCGGCCCAGGATGACGAGGTCATCAGCATTGACTCGTCGATCGTGGTGATCAATACCTCAATAACGGATCCACGCGGACGAGCAGTCACCGGTCTGACTGCTAAGCTTTTCAGTATTTTTGAAGATGGCGTCGAACAAAAGATCGACACATTCGAGGCGGAAGAAACGCCCTTCGCGGCGGTGATCCTTATCGACAGCTCCGGCAGCATGGAGAGTCGTGTTTCCCTCGCACGAGCTGCGGCCATTCAATTCCTCGCCGGTCTGCGATCTGACGATTTCGTCGCCATTTACAGTTTTGACTCGAAGATAAACCTGGTGCAGGACTTTTCCAACAGCCGGGATATTCGCGAACAGGTCTTTGATCTCAAGTCCGAGGGAATGACGGTATTGAACGACGCCGTGTATAAAGCGGCCGAGGTTCTCTCAAAACGTGCTGAGAAACGCCGTGCGATCATAGTCTTGTCCGACGGAGCGGACACAATGAGTCAAAAACGGGCGGATAAAGCGCTTAGCGCGGCACTTGCAGCGGGCTGTACGATATACACGGTCGAAATGTCCGCGATCAACGATAATAGCGCCGGACGGCGTCAAAATCAGGGCGTGCTTAAGAACTTCGCCGAACGTTCGGGTGGGCGGTTCGTCGAGACACCGGGCGGTCTGGCGATGCGCGATGCCTTCAAATCGATCGTCGCGGAACTCGGCGTTCAATATACGTTGGCGTACTCGCCCACGAACACCCAGAGGGACGGCAAATGGCGCGCGATCGAGGTGCGCGTCGCTCGGCCCAACCTAACGATCCGGACCAGGAAAGGCTACAACGCCCCAAAGTCCAAGTAACGACTTAAACCCGCGTTGTCTTGTTTTTGCGCTTGTCATTGTGACGTTCAAACGCCAGGTCGACGAGCCGATCGATGATGTTTGTGAACTCGACCCCGCTGCCGGCCCACATCTTCGGGAATCCGGACGCATCGGTGAGGCCCGGCATAGTATTGATCTCATTGATCAACAATGCTCCGTCGCTATTCCTCAGAAAGAAATCCACACGGGCGAGTCCCGAGCCGTCAATAGCCCGAAATGCATTCACGGCCATCTTCTTAATGCGAAGGATCAGTTCATCAGAGACCGGAGCCGGAACGACAAACTCATTATTGCCCGTACCCGAGTATTTTTCGGTGTAATCAAGAAACGCCTTAGTTTCATCCCGGATCACGTACTCGCCCGGAAGGCTCGCTTCGGGAATATCGTTGCCTATAACGGCACACTCGATCTCGCGCATATCTACCGATTCCTCGACGATTATTTTCCGATCGTATTCGGAGGCGAGAGCGATAGCGGCTGAAAGCGATTCTCGGTCCGTAGCTCGGGAAATGCCGACTGAAGAACCAAGATTTGCGGGCTTGACGAAACAAGGAAATCCTAACTTTGATTCGACCTGGGAAACTGTCGTTTCCCGGTTGGACTCCCACTCGCTCCGCAAAAACCACAGATATCGGCACATCGGGAGGCCCGCGTCGCGAAACAGAGTCTTCATGATAACCTTGTCCATTCCGCTGGCGCTCGCGAGTACCCCGCATCCAACGTACGGGATATCCGCCATTTCAAAAAGACCCTGGATCGTCCCATCCTCTCCAAACGTACCGTGCAGGACCGGAAAGATAACGTCGAGACCGACACCACCCTCTGCCTCGCCGATCGCGGTAAGTCCGTGAGCACGGGTGTCAGGCGTTAATGTGATTGGTGCCGGCGAGGGCTCGTCATATCTATTTAGGAATAGCTCTCGGGTACCGTCATGAAGAAGTGCAAGGGATTCCGACGAGCTGAGCCAGCGGCCGTCGCTCGTAATAGCAACGGGTATCACATCATAACGCTCGGGATCTATCTGCTCAAGGACAGTCCTGGCCGAGCGGAGTGATATTTCGTGTTCACCGGAACGGCCGCCAAAAATTACTCCGATGCGCTTTTTCATAGTATCGTCTTTCCCAAAGCAGATAGGATAAGTTCACAGGCGAGTTCGACGGTTATGTTTTGCTGATCCAATAGCGGGTTAACCTCAACTATCTCGAACGATCGCATGCCTCCATGTTCGGCGATCATCTCAAGAGCAAGGTGAGCTTCTCGATACGTAGCGCCGCCTCGAACCAACGTGCCCGAGCCCGGAGCAAATCGAGGGTCGATCATGTCGATGTCGAAGGTCACGGCATACCCGCCGGGAGCCTTCGATGCAATAGCAATTGCGTCTTCGACGCAATCGGCCATTCCTCTCCGGTCTATATCGCTCATCGTAAAAAAGTGATCGCGAAGACCGAACCTGTCAATATTCGCCCGCTCCCCTGGATCGACGTCACGGGCCCCGACATGAGCAAAATACGCTGGATTCAGCTTGACTGGCGACCCGCCCAGAGATGTTAGATCCGGGTGGCCATACCCCAGCAAGACTGCCAGAGGCATCCCGTGAATATTGCCCGACGGCGACGTTTCGGGGGTGTTAATGTCAGCGTGAGCATCGAACCAGATCAGCCCGACCTCATTGCCCTGCTCGCGGTAGTGCGACGAAATAGCCGAAAATGTCGGTATCGCGATCGCGTGGTCGCCGCCAAGAATAATTGGCAACTCATTATTGGCGAGGATCGAGCGAAGCGAAGAGATGATATTCTCGCTTGATGCGATCATCTCATTGAGATGTTTCGGCCCGCTCTCTGTAATTCCTCCCTCCGGCTGCACGATCTTTGCGTCACCGTGATCCGTTACGACTAATCCTAATTCGCTTATGTGCTCAGACAGGCTGCGACCGCGGATCTTTGACAGCCGCATTGCATTCACACCAAGTTCGCTCCCGGTTTGACCAGCCCCAAATCCAAGCGGGATCCCCAATATTCCGATCTTCTGATCTAACAAGTCGTTGATCGCCATAATTACATTTCACCAAATCCACTCTCGAAGAGTGACACGATCGCGTCGAGAGCGGCCGCCTCGTCATCACCTTGTGCACTTACCATTATGACAACCCCGGTCGAAGCGGCAAGATAAAGAAGGCTGAGGATGGATTTAGCGTTCGCCGAAAATCCCGTTACCTCGTGCGTCAAAAGGATCTGGGCTTTGAATTCGCGTGCCCGTCTAACGACCTGGGCGGCAGCCCTTGCGTGGAGACCAAGTTCGTTAATGACGGTGACGCGCTTCTCAAGCATCCTTTCTTAACCGGGCCGGTGCGAGCAGCGAGCCGGCATTACAGATCGACTCTTTCCCTTGATTTTCTATCTCCCTCGCAAGATCGGGAAGAGAGATCTCTTTTGTATTCGTCGCGAGTTTGATGACCATCGGGAGATTGACACCGGTCACGATCTCCACCTCGCCCGGCTTAAGGAACATAGCGGCGATATTCGTCGGGGTTCCTCCGAACATGTCGGTGAGAATTAGAACTCCCTTCCCGGAGGAAACCTGTTCGATAGACCGTTCGATCTCTGTTTTTGCCATTTCAACATCATCATGCCAGCCGATCGAAACGGCCGCAATATGTGTCAGATCACCTACTACTGTTTCCGCTGCCGCAAGCAGCTCATTAGCCACCTGCCCGTGCGATACTATTATGCCGCCGACTCGATCCATATTTATTTACGGAATATTTGAAAAACTCACTAATTTTGAATATCGCGATGTGTAACCGAAGCGTCAAAACCCACTTCCTTTATCTTGCTGCAAATACTGTTGGCAACCATTACCGACCGATGTTTGCCGCCTGTACATCCAATGCCGATCGTAACATACGACTTACCCTCTCTTTGATATTTCGGGAGTAAATAAAGAAGCAGATCGACAAATCTTTCAATGGTTTCGGCTGCCTCCGGCTTGTCCTCAAAATAGGAAAGTATCGCCTTGTCCTCGCCGGTGAGATGTCGCAACTCATCGTGAAAGTACGGGTTCGGCAAATGTCGAACGTCGAACAGTAGGTCCACACCTCGCGGCGTTCCGTATTTGTGTCCGAAACTCAGTACTTCGACCTTGAGCGGAACACCCTCCACATGAGAACTGAACTTTTGAACGATCAAATGCCGAAGCGTGTGGACGGTATGCTCGGAGGTGTCAATGATCAGATCCGCGAGTTTCCGAATATCCTTTAGGGCACGCCTTTCGTCGCGAATCGCCGCCAAGAGCCCTTTCCCCGAGTCGGCGGGATGTGGCCGTCGAGTTTCAGAAAACCGGCGCTGTAGCACATCGTCGGACGCCTCAAAGAAAACTACGAACGGGCGGAGACTGCGTTTCTCGAGCTTTTTGAGTTCGCCCGGAAAATCAGAAAGAAAATGCCGTTCCCGGATATTGATCACTAATGCTGCCTTTCCGATCGCCGCCTGACGGCCCTCCGTCGGCACCAGTAATCGTCCAAATGTCGAAAGCATAGTCAGCGGCAGGTTATCGACACAAAAGTAGCCGAGGTCCTCAAGGGAATCGGTCGCCGAACTCATACCGGAGCCGCTAAGACCGGTGATGATCACAAATGACGGCATAGGCTGCGGTTCGTGTTCTGGAGTCGTCATTATCTATTGAGCTGTGCGCCTGCCAACAAGGCATCATGGAGAACGAAGCATTGTTCCTGAGCGACGTAGTAGCCGTTGTCTCTGCAAAAAAGCTCCGCCCGACCGGTCGCTGCGAATGGCTGAACAGGAAAGTGTTCCAGCGGGAGCCTGATACCTGCTATCGACAGACTTTCCTTTCCCTTTTTTGCTGCTTCTTTGTCCAAATGGACGGCCGCAACTACTTCACACGGAGCCGCGACCAAATGCCGGGAGATCCGATGGACCCCAACCCTACCAGACTCTGAAAAAGCAACCAGACCGACGAAGCGCTTCGGGGCTGAGCCCAGGAGCGTTCCGTCCCTATTCTCAAGAACTACAACGTCATCCGCAACCAGTTTCCAACCAACCGTCAACAGCACGAGAGCAAGGGCCGTCTTCCCGGACCCGGAATCTCCGAGGATCAAAAGGCCGCCGCGTCCATTTCGGACAAGCGTAGCGTGGAGGTCGACACTAGTCTTGAATGAGACCGTAATTGCCATCCTTTCGACGATGCAGGACCGCCAATTTGCCGCCCTCCGCATTTCTGAATACGAAGAATGGCTCATTGCGATTCTCCATTTCCGCTGCAGCCTCGTCAGCGGTCATAGGCTTCCGCGAAAATCCCTTGGCAAAGATGATCTTAGGTACAGACACTGATTTTTCTGCCCGTTCGGAGGGCGATGCGACAACAGCGGTCTTCTTTGCCTTGTGAGACTTATCGATAACCTTATCCTTTAGCTTTCGCGCCTGCTTTTCGATCTTATCGATCGACTGAGAGAGAGACTGGTACATGTCTGAGATGCTGGATTCGGCTTTGAGCACCTCATTACGCCAATTAATTACGATCTCCGAGCGGTGACGGCCCCGCTCGACCTCGATCACAACATGCGCCTTCGGAGGCTTTCCGTCGAAAATATGCTCGATGCGAGCAAAATGGTCTTCAACATGTTTACGAAGGGCGGGCGTCACATCGATATGGCGGCCGCTAAATTCAAGTTTCATATTATTGTCTTACGTTCCCTTGAGCCCGGGATATGCATTTGGTCACGGTACTTTGCAACGGTGCGGCGTGACAGTTTCACGCCTTCTTTACTAAGCATTTTTGCGATCTGGTCGTCCGTGAGCGGAGATTTAGTATCCTCTTCTTCGACCATCTTTTTGATCTTGAGCTTTAGAATACGGGTGGAGACTTCCTCCCCCTCTTCATTTAGCATCCCTTCACTAAAGAAACGCCTCAGCTCGATCACGCCCTGCGGCGTATGAGCATATTTTCGGTTGACGACCCGCGAGATCGTCGAAAGATGCATACCGATATCCTCGGCAACGTCTTTAAGCATCATCGGTTTAATATACTCAACGCCATTGTCCAAGAACTCCCGCTGACGCTGGACAATGCATTCGACGACCCGATAGATCGTCTGTCTTCGATGTTCGATATTGCGGAGGAGGTCAACTGCGGACCGCACCTTTTCTTTAATGAAGTCCTTAGTTTCTTTACTCGTATCAGCCTGGACGAGCATGCTGTTGTATGTCGGGCTTATACGAAGTCGCGGGCTGCCATCATCGGCAAAATAAATTATGTAATCATCATCCAGCTTCTCGACATAGACCTCGGGGGATACGAAGACAGCTTCCTCTGATGAGTATCTCCTGCCCGGGTACGGATCTAATTGTTTGATCCGGGAGATCTCTGTATCGAGAACATGCATCCCTACGCCGGTGGCCTTCGCAAGATGCTGAAGGCGATGCGGCTGCAGATCCTCCAAATGTGACGCAACCAGTCGGCAGGCCAGAGTATCGCTCTCGCCCATTGCAGCAAGCTGCGCAAGAAGACATTCTTTTACGTCAAACGCCGCGCATCCGACAGGGTCCATCTGCATAACCGCTCTTCTCGCGGTTTCCGCCTCATCAGTGCTGCAGCCGCAGGACAATGCTATCTCGTCGATAGTGGCGACCAGCCGGCCGTCGTCATCCAAATTACCGATTATCTCGAGAGCAGCGTCCTGTGCCCTCTCACTCAGATCTAGAAGGTGGAGCTGCCATTCAAGATGCTCTGCGAGTGAAGGCGAATGCGTAAGAAACTGTTCGAAACTCGGAACGTCATCCTTATATTCGATCTCCTGCGTACGATACCCCGGGTCGAGATAGTCCTGGAATTCACGACCATAATCGATCTCATCGAACGAATCGGTCGACTCCGATGTGGCCTCGTCGTCCCCGTCTGATTCGTTGTGAGGGACATCTTCGCTTCCATTGAGCTCGGCGCCTTCGGGCACGCTGGCAAGAAACTCCGAGGCAGCAGCGTCACCCGGCGTATCGGTTCCATTCTCCAACCCGTGATCCTGACCGTCGGAATTCTGGTCGAGGATATTATCTCCGATCTCCTGGGTCTCCTCGCCGGGCTGAACCTCTTCCAATATCGGGTTCGCAACTAGTTCCTGTTCAATTAACTCACTCAGTTCAAGCGAGTTCATTTGCAGCATTTCTATGCGCTGCCGCAATTGCGGCGTCAGCACCATTTTCTGCTGTAATTGAGTGGAAAGCCTTAACGACGACATATTTCAGACGCTTGCGGGACCATTGACCGAGTCTTTCAACCGGAGTGCAAAAATCGTTCCTAAGTCAAATTATAGCCAGAATTTATCGGAAATGAAAAGAAATGGCAGGACTAAAGCGTAAATCTTTCGCCGAGATACAACCGACGCACCTCAGTATCCTCGATGAGGTTTCGCGGATCACCGCTCTTGAGGATCTTCCCCTCTGACATAATGTATGCCCGGTCCGTAATATCAAGGGT
>CAYSMU010000024.1:10036-14690 GCA_964432145.1 uncultured Chloracidobacterium sp. | reverse complement strand
AGTATGCTGGCGACCTCATAGCTTCCGCGTTTGGTTCGTATCTTAACAAGGCTCAGCGTCGAACGCTGGTCAAAGACCACGACGAGCAAAGCCCTGCCAATGATCGAGATGAAGATACTCTCGTGCTCACCCTCGTGGATGACGCCAGGAAAATTATCTTCGCCGATCAATTTTGCCATCGAACTTGTCGCCGCGACATTGCCCGCGGCGAGACTGCCAAAGCTCGTCGTATCCATATCACCGATCTCGCCGCTGAAGGCGATCGGCTGGCCGTCGCGGTCGATCAGGAATACCACACGGGCCGCGCACTCGACGCGAAGCCTTTCCAGAACGGATTTTAGTCGAGAGAACTGGTGTTCCTGCAATATGAATGGCGTATCTGGCATGTGGTGTCGACGCTCGCGTCAGAATTGACGCGAATAAAGTGTATATCGGGTAAGAATGTTCTGGCAATGCGGCGGCAGGATGGCGCACTAGCCGCACAAACAAATTTAACACATGCGGGTGGTCACCCACAAGAGGTTTTTTTGGCGGTGCGGCCTTTATTTCGAAACGAAGGCCTCCGGGCCTGATTTGCCGTGCCACTTTTTGCAACCATTGGCGAGCTTGCGTGTGCAATGGCATTGCTGTCCCCGATATTAAGTTTAACGGAGAACTAAAATGAATCACCGCAGAATTGTCATAACATCTTTCATCTTTAGCGTCATGCTAGCGTCCGCTGTTGCCGTCCTTGGCCAACCCGATGCGGCAAAGCAGACGGTCGAGCCTAGTTACGACGTCGAATTACAACTGTTGATCGGAACTAACGACGCGGGAACCCGGACCGAGCTGCCGTCGAATCTCGCGGACGTAACCCGCCACTTGAAGAGCGCGATGCCCTTTGGCAACTATCGCGTGGCGAGTACATTCCTCGGACGCGTATCGAACAACGGCCATTTCGAATACAAGAGCCTCTCTAATATTTTCGGCCAGGAAACGGAGCTTCGGTCGCAGTCGTTCCTCGACTGGTCGCTGACGAGCTTGAGAAATCTGCCTACAGCAAAAGGCGGGCAGGGCTTTCAGGCACAGGCGTTCCGCTTTGGAGCACGAGTACCGGTCAATACCGGAGCGACGGTAAAGGACGAGACGGGAAAGGCTGTCGCGGTCGTCAATTATGAGTCGATCGGGCTTGCGCTCAGCCGCGTCGGCCTCGCAGAGAATACGCCGACGTTGATCGGCACGCTTAACTTGCCGGGTGCGAATGGCACGATCTTTCTCGTTATGACGGTCAGGGCCGTCGAAATGTAGGCGGCAGACATCGTCCGGCAGGGTGATTTTGCAACAAATCGCCCGGCCGGGCGTGTCCAATTATGGCCGGCCGGTTTTGTTTTTTAGACGGAAGTTTGGTCTAAATAGTATGAATGTATGGCGTTCGACATGGCAGGAACTCGGAGCGTGGGGGTGCAGCGATCCTCTATGCATGACCCGAAACTGTCCGATCACCAACTCATCGAGGCAACCAAAAGCGGCGACGAAGCCGCTTTCGGCGAGATAATGACTCGTTATCGCGGGCCGATAACGAATTATCTATATAGATTTTTGAACGATTACGAAGAGGCGGTCGATCTGGCGCAGGAAACTTTTGTAAGGGTTTACTTTGCGATCGAGAGATATCATACCGGATTTGCCTTTTCGACTTATATTTACCGCATCGCCACCAACCTCGCGATAAGCGAGATAAGGAGGCGAAAGCGAAGACGGCTGCTGTCGCTTACGGGCCTGTTTCAGAACGAGGACGGGCAGGATACCGAGTTTCAGCCGACCGATGAGAGGCCTCGTGCCGATGCCGAATTGGTCGACGACGAACGAAGCCGGATGATCGGAAAGGCGATCGCGGCGCTGCCTGAAAAGTATCGAGTGCCGGTCGTCCTGAGGGACATTGACGGCCGGACGTACGAAGAGATCGCCGAGATCATGCAGCTCGGCCTCGGGACGACGAAATCGCGGATCAGCCGCGGACGCTCTCTGCTGAAAGAGAAGCTAAATCATTACTTATAATGGCTATTGAAGATCACAACACAACAGAATTCGCCGATGCCGGTGACGAAGAGGTCGCCGCTCTGCTCAGTTCGCTGACGCGGGTGGACCCGCCGGGCGATTTTGATATGCGGGTGCGGGCCCGTATTGCTCAAGGAAAGCCGGCGACGTCGCGGCCATCATGGTTTCCCGCGTTGGCTCGTATCGCGGCTCCCACCGCACTCCTCGCGATCGCCGGAGGATATTTCGGGTACCACGCTTTTTACCGGGAGGGGAATGTGAATGTACCGGCGGTCGCAGAGAGCCGTCCTGCCGTTGTCTCACCTGCGGCTGCTCAACCGACCGCAGAAGCTGTCGAGCCGCAGGCTTCGACGCCTGAGGTCGCAGCTGCGAAGCCAACGGTAAGTACAGGCGAAACGGTTGCGGCGTCACCGAAGAGAGCCCAGGCGGTGAACAAACCGGTACAACCAACGGACGGCTCGGTCGATATTGCTCTACGCGAGGCGAACGCGCGATCCTTGCGCGAATCGAACGGAAACTCGGGCCCGGCCAGGTCGACACTATCTGTGCGAGACGTGTTTTCGGCGATGGGGATTCGAGCAACACATTCCGGTACGGGATGGCGTGTAAGCTCGGTATCGGGTGCCGCGGCCGCCGCCGGCCTCAAGGAGGGTGACATCATCGAGTCGATCAACGGTGCGCCCGTGGGCGTAAGCAGCACATTCGACAGTGAATTCAGGGGCCGGAGCCTTCGCGTTCGTCGTGATGGAGCGGTCGTGACGATCAGTCTCTAACCGGCCTTCGAGGCATCAGGAACAGGCCAGCCAGATATAAAGTCAGAGTAAAGAATTGAATGTATCCCGTTCCTTCCGCATATCGGGGGAGGTCTAGAAGCCATGTAAAGGCTTCCTGGCCCGGGTTTCGCAGAAGACGCTGCAGCCAGTTATCAGCTTGTTCGGGGACGAGGTTCGCCAACACAAGGTATTTTGCGGTAAACGCAAGGCCGAACATTGCCGCAGAGGTGCGGACCAGACGACGGGCGTCGAACTCCGCAAACAGGTTCGTCCATAACGTCCAGAAAAAGCAAAATCCGAATATCCAGAATGTCAGGCCGCGCTCTGGTAAGAGACTATTGTAAAGCTGTACCGTCGCCGTAAAAAACGTCAGAAGAACGGCTGCATTGGCAACATTGTGCAAACTGCCTAGTTCAGAACGGAACCAACGCCCTACATCGATCAGGCCCGAGCGCGCGAACAAGACCAGTGTGATCGAGGCGAAAACGAGGCAGACAAGTGCGGGTTTAAGAAAGAGGAACGCATTGTCCGCCGCACCCAACCTTATCCCGCCAAGCAGCGTGACGCCGAGGAAGATCGCCGGCAGGAGCAAATAGAAACGCTTCAGACCTGGATCCTGGAACGCCGCTTGCGGCAGTTTGGGGCCGATCGACGTCTCGCCGACAGCGTCAATTGTCGTGTTTCCTTGTTCGAGGCTCTCCATCAACTGTATTTCCGGCGTAGTAACTACTTTCGTTCTCGTATCAATTTCAACGGGTTTAGATCGGAGGGCGTCAGTCTAATGCCCTCTTCAAGCTCCGTTCTCAATTCCGTCGGCGATCTGATCAATAACGTGCTGTCATCCGAACGGAAGTTCGGGCTGACAGCAATGGCCCGGTCAACGCTCTCGATCCCCTTTGCAAACAAGACATCATCATTCGAGACTCGTCCCCAACCCTGTCGATAATAGCTGTAGGCGATGTAGAATTGGGTCTCGGCATCGAGCTTCTCCGGGTCCGCACGATCAAATGCAAGCCGCGCACCTGCGAAGTCCTCAGCACGGAATTGCCCCAGGCCGCGGGCGAATTCCTCTTTGTTGATCTGGTATGTGCCGATAGCGACCGACCCCTTTGTTGCTACTTCCGCCAGTGTCCGGGGCTGAGTCATGTACACGAACGAAATGAAACCAAGGCCCGCAACGACCAACGCAATGCCGAGAATCTGGATATGCTTTTCGTTCATTGATATAATTGCCGGACTTTCAGAATACACTTTGTCAGATCGCTAATACTATGAAAAAGTTTTCCTTGATCCTCGTAACTGCCACGATTTACCTTCTTTCGGGTTCTATCACGTTCGGCCAGGCCGTTGCCGCTGACCTTGTGATCACAAACGCCAATATTCGCACGATGGATGCTAAGCGGACCGTAGCTCGCTCTATCGCAGCGCTTAATGGCAAGATCGTTGCCATAGGTTCGGATGCCGACACGAGATCGCTGATCGGCCCAAAGACGCGGGTCATCGACGCAGGAGGTAAGACGATCGTCCCCGGATTCAATGACGCTCACGTGCATTTCATGGAGACGGGCCAGCAGCTTTCCTCCGTCGATCTGCGGGACGCGAAGACCCCTGCCGAATTCGTCAGGCGCATCAAGGATTTTGCCGCGAAGCTGCCGAAGGGCAGATGGATCCTTGGCGGCAAATGGGACCATGAGAACTGGACGCCGAACGATCTGCCCACCGCGGCTTTGATCGATGCCGCGACCCCCGACAATCCGGTATTTATCGATCGCCTCGACGGCCACATGGCACTTGCGAACTCATTGGCGATGAAGATGGCCGGCGTCAATAAGGACACAAAGGAC
>CAYSMU010000024.1:4066-10026 GCA_964432145.1 uncultured Chloracidobacterium sp. | reverse complement strand
AGGACGTTGACGGCGGCTTGATCGTCCGGGACGCAGCGGGCAATCCTACAGGCGTATTTAAGGACGCGGCGATGTCATACATCTATAAGGTCATTCCCGATTCGTCCTGGGAAGAGAAAATGGAGTACGCTCAAGCCGCTACCGAGCACGCCGCGAGTCTTGGCGTGACAAGTGTGACTGACGTATCCGCCGGAACAGACGTGGGTGTGTATCAGGAAGTACTTAGGCAAGGGAAGCTTAAAACTCGTATCTACGGATGTTCGACGCTGGGCGATTATAAACGTTGGGAACGCACCGGTGTTCGGTATGCCTTCGGCACGCCGATGCTGCGTGTCGGGTGTCTCAAGGGATACGCGGACGGAAGCCTCGGTTCGACAACGGCGTGGTTTTTTGCCCCATACCTTGATGACCCGAAGACCTCCGGCCTCGCCAGCGACGAGATCCCTAAGACACCGGAATTGGTCCTCGGAGCTGACAAGGCCGGCCTTCAGGTGAACATCCATGCGATCGGGGACAAGGCAAACGCAACAATTCTGGACATTTACGAACGGACGGCCGCTGCTAACGGGGCTCGTGACCGTCGATTTCGCATCGAGCATGCCCAGCACCTTCGGCAGGAAGATATCGCTCGGTTCGGAAAATTAAAGGTCGTAGCATCAATGCAGCCGTTTCACATCATCGACGACGGCCGCTGGGCATGGAAACGTCTCGATGCACCACGTCTGAAGGGAACTTATGCCTTCCGCACGATCCTGGATACGGGCGGCGTCCTCGCATTCGGCTCTGATTCTCCTGTCGCCCCGCTGAATCCGATCTGGGGCGTTTATGCCGCGGTAACGCGTCGTACCCTGGACGATAAGAATCCAAACGGATGGATCCCCGAGCAGAAGATCTCGGTCGATGAGACCGTGCGTGCGTTTACGTGGGGCTCGGCATACGGGGAGTTTCAGGACCAGTGGAAAGGTACTCTCGAGGTAGGCAAGCTCGCGGATCTTGTGATCTTGTCGGACGATATATTCACGATCGATCCGGTCAAGATCCGCGACGTGACGGCACTAAAGACCGTCGTTGACGGCAAGGTAGTTTACGAGCGGAAGTGAGATCTGTCTCAACATTTTGTTTGTTGCTAGTGTTTACGATTTCGGCTGCGGGCCAATCCGCGGCCGATCTTGTTTTGAGGAACGGGAATGTTCGTACGATGGACCGCCAAAAGCCGCGGGCCGAGGCGATCGCCGTTGCGGCTGGCCGGATAATTGCCGTCGGGACAAATCGAGAGGTCGACCGGCTTTTAACTCCGCGGACCCGTGTTATCGACGCCCGCGGTAAACTCGTGATCCCGGGTTTCAATGACGCACACGTCCATCTTGCGGGAATCGGTAATTCGTTCTCGCACCTCGATCTTCGCGAGGTTCGTACGCCGGGCGAGATCGCCGGCAAAGTCGCGTTTTTCGCACGGTTTCTGCCAAAGGGCCGTTGGATAATGGCACGCGGTTGGGATGCGGCGAATCCGTCGGAACTGCCCTCGCAGGCCGAGATCGATGCTGTC
Source organism: uncultured Chloracidobacterium sp. (assembly GCA_964432145.1). GTDB lineage: Bacteria > Acidobacteriota > Blastocatellia > Pyrinomonadales > Pyrinomonadaceae > OLB17. The sequence continues at coordinate 8,480 of CAYSMU010000024.1, read as the reverse complement.
AGCCGGGAAAACCCGCTGCTTCTTTACTCAACCGACTATCGCTCGGCACTGATCAATTCAGCCGCCGCGAAGGTTACCGGCGCCGCACGGACGGGAGGGATCGTAACGGGCCGTGAGCTGGATCTGGTGCGGCGGCGCGTCCCGGCAGACCATGAGACGAACTGGGCCGAGATCGTGGAGACAGCGAGCCGCTACGCCGCATCGTTCGGCGTTACGAGTGTTCAGGATGTCCATTCGGACGATCTCCTCAAGGTCCTTCAAGATCTTGATGTATCGGGAAAACTCAAGACGCGTGTTTACGAATGCATCGGCCTTGCCGACCGCATTCGGTCGATCGCCGCCGGGTTGACGGCTGCGTCGGGTACAGCAATGGTCCGCGGCGGCTGCGTAAAAGGAATGTCCGACGGCAGCGTCGAGGAGCGGGCGGAACTCCTCCGCCAAGTCGCTGAGGCAGATAAAGCCGGGCTTCAGGTAATGATCCACGCGATCGGCCCGTCGGCAAACAGCATCACGCTCGGTGCTTTCGAGGCGGTTATTGCGGAAAATGGCATTCGCGACCGACGATTTCGTGTTGAGCACGGTGCCCGGGCGGCACCAACTGACCTCTACCGATTTTCACGCTCCGGGATCATTGCCTCGATGCAGCCGCACCTGTTCTACAATGGCACTTCGCGCGGTGACGATTATCGCCGGATCTTCTCGGCCGGGACCAAGGTCGCATTCGGTTCCGATGCGTCCATTACCGACCTCGATCCGCTGCTTGGTATTTTCGCCGCTGCGAACAGCGGAATTCGGTCAATATCCGTGGAGGACGCGGTCCGATCGTATACGTTAGGCTCTTCGTTCGCCGAGTTTCAGGAAAACGAAAAAGGTTCGCTCGTTGTGGGAAAACTCGCCGACGTTGTAATTCTGTCCGATGACATTTTTTCGATACCTGCGGCCGCCCTGCGGCGAGCGCAAGTCCTCACCACGATCGTCGGAGGCCGCGTCGTGTACGAAGCCGAGTGACGTTTGATATAATTCGAGAAGATACGTAATATCCTCACGGAGTGAATCAGACATCAGTTATGAAAAGAATAATCTTATCAATCGGTTTAATAATGGCATTTTCGGCTGCGGCGTTTGCTCAGGCGGACGAGATGAAGGCTGCAAAACCTACAGAAAAGGACAAGACCGAAGCGATCCCGAGCAATGCTTTCCTGAAGCGCGGGGCGGCAATCGGCACATCGAAGAAGGTCTCGCTCAACAAAGTGTTGGAGGATCCCTCGAAGTTTACGGGAAAAACCGTGCTTATCGAAGGCGTTGTCGTTCGCTCTTGCAAGACCGAGGGCTGTTGGGCCGAGGTCGCTGAGAACAAGGAGAGCAAGAGCGTCCGCATCAAGATGAAGGACCATAAATTCTTCATTCCGTTAGAGTCGGCCGGTGCGTGGGCCCGCGTTGAGGGAAGCGTTCAGGTCAAGACGTTGTCCAAGGCACAGGTCGATCACATGATCGAAGAGGACGGAGCAAAATTCGCCAATCGCAACGCGGACGGAACCGTTACCGAGATCTCATTTGAAGCTACCGGGATCGAATTGAAACGCAGCTCAAATTAAGGATCTTCGGCTGGTTCTGCCTCATGAGAGCCGGACGAAAGGTCAGAGTATCGGGTTAGAGACCAGTACAATTTACGAACAAAGAGCCGACTCGATCTCCGGCTGTAGATCGAGTCGGCATTTTTGTGATCGTACTTCGATCAGAACTTAAAACGAAGTCCAAGCTGCGCCTGGCGAGGTTCGCCAAAACCAGCAGAGACCGTTCCGTCGAAGTTGAATGTCAACGGACGCGGCAAACTCTTCTGGTTGCGGCTGTTTGTCAGGTTAAAGGCCTCAAAGATAGGCTCGAGCGAGATCGTCTCGGTGAATTTGAACACCTTAGAGATGCGTACATCGAGAGTAAAGAACTCGTTTTTAAGCCTTAGCGTGTTACGTTTGGTGATATTTGGGAATGATCCGCGATTGGTCGCAGATATCGGCTGTGCCGAGCGATACTGCACGATGGGCGACAAGTTGATGTCGTAGGGCAGGATGAATGTCGCGAATGCATTGAACCGATGACGCTGATCGCGATCTGACCAGTTGTATTCCGGTGTCAGATTTCGCGGATCGACATACCTGAATGTGAACGGATCTCGTTCGTTGTCATCATCCGACTTGTCCCAGGACAACAGATAGTTAAGCTGGAACTGATATCTGTCAGCAAAACGTTTGTTGAGCGTGAACGTCATCCCTTGAAACAGCGATTTTGCCGAGCTTTCGGTCGATCGGATCTCGCCGATACCCGAGCCGTTTGCTCGTTCGAATATCGCCACGCCGTTATACAATCTTGCATCGTTGCGGTTAACAAAACGGGTCAGCCGGGTCGAGTGAGCATAGTTGTATGCGACCATTAGGCTCAAATTACGGGCGATCTCGCGCTCGACGCTCGCACTATACTGGACGGTACGCGGATTCTTAAAGTGCCGTTCAAAGACCGCCACGCCCGGATTAAATGCCGTGAATCCCGCTGTCGGCAGTATCCCGGCGAAAACCGGACACTGTACCGGACCCGCTGCAAAAGTACAGAAGCTGCCGTCGCGGTAGATATTTCCGGCGATCACACCGTCAGTATTTCTTGGGCCCGCCACAACCAGTCCGGGGATCCTCGCGTAATAGATGCCAGCCCCGAGTCGTATAGCCGTCTTACCGTCGTTGCCCGGCGACCAAGAGAGAGCTACTCTCGGCGAATAACCGTCAGTAGAATCCGGGATCGAGCCATCCGACGGAAAGCGCGGATCGTTAACGAACTGGCCGAACCGCGTCTGCGCTGTCGGCGTGATGGGGTCGGGCTGGTATTGTGCCTCCCAACGGAAACCGAGATTCAAGGTAACGTTGGAGCGGAGTTTCCAATTGTCCTGGACATAGAGTCCGGGCTCCACGGTCGTATATGCCTGCGTTCCCGCTTGCTCGACCGTACGGTTGCCGATCGGGGCAAACTGCAGGTAAAGCGAGAGACCGGCGGGACTTACGCCGTTAATGTAATTCTGAAAACCGGTGATCGCGGCTGCGATAGTCGGGGCCGCAAAGATATAGCGGCCGCGGGCGAACCCGATGAAAGTCTGCGAAACCCGTGTCCTGTTATAGTCGAACCCGAGTTTTACGTTGTGATTACCACGGATGATCGTGAAATTGTCGGTGAACTGATTTCGAACATCGTCGGAAGGCACGGGCAGGAAGAAGGGCCGTCCGAATCTATACGAGATCGTACCGTCAAAGGTGCCGATGGTTGTGTCCGGCAGGTCTGGCCCGTCATAGAATCGCGGGCGCTCTTCTTTCGCCCACTGGAATCGAAATTCATTCAGCAAATTAGAAGAAAAATTGGAGACGAGCTGTCCGATGAACGAATTTGAACTATCCGTCTCGCGACCGTTCGCACTTGTTCCCCATGTTGGAACATCGAATGTGCCGTTTGCCTGTTCGGCCCGGCTATAGTTATGCCGCATCGTGAGGAGGTTGTCCTTGTTAAGTTGGACATCGACCTTCGCCAACAACACGTCGGCGATGTTCGTGCGCTCGATCACGCCCTGCTCGCCGGGCGAGCCAAATCTCGTGGCGAACAGATTTACCAGTACGGGGTCTATCGAGTTCGGCTTATTGCTTTTGCCGTCGTTTCGTTCATAGGCAAGGAAGAAAAATGCCTTGTCCCTCTTGATCGGCCCGCCGATATTTCCGCCGAATTGATAGTTGCGGCCATCCTCCGTGGGCAGGTTTGCGGCAACGGCATCGGGGTTTTGACCGGAAAGCGACTGGTTTCGGAAGAACAGAAATGCGGAACCGGCGAGAGTGTTCGTTCCGGATTTTGTGACCGCATTGATAAAGCCGCCAGAGCTGCGCCCGAATTCGGCCGAAGCCCCGACCGGAACGACCTGAAATTCTTTTACGGATTCAAGGCTGATCGTAAATGCCGGCCGCTGTCCGCCTCGCTGCTCGCCAAAGAACGGGTTGTTGGCGTCGGCACCATCGATCGAAACGTTGTTTTGAATGCCTTTCTGGCCGTTGATCGTGATCTCGTCGCCGTCCGGACCCTGCACAATTGAAACACCGGGCGTCAACTGAGCAAACCGGGAAAAATCACGCCGGTTGATCGGTAGGTTCTGTACGGCTCGGTCGTTGATCTGGGTTGAAAGTTCGGTCCGTGCCGTCTCGACGCCTTCCGGGTCTGACGAGACGTCCACTGTGACGACCGCTCCGCCGACTTTCAAGTCGATCCTGAACGATATTGTCTGGCCGATCGTGACGGCAACGTTGTCGAGAACCGAATTGGTAAATCCTGAAGCGCTTGTCGTTACGCGGTATCGGCCAAGCGGTAACAATGGAGCGCTAAAAAAGCCGTCCCC